>JAIRSA010000171.1 GCA_031255695.1 Eubacteriales Family XIII. Incertae Sedis bacterium
AAGGCCGATTCGCGCGAATGCATAGTCTACAGCGAGATCGACTACGGCTACCTTGAAGATGTGCGCCGCCAGATACCCACACATGTCCAGAGGAACACAAACCGTTTTTGAGGGGTTGGATATGCGGGCTCTTACTGCGTGTGCGGCGGCTAGCGCTGGCGGACTTGTTGCGTCTGCGGCTGGCTAGCGCTGGCGGACCTGTTGCGTCTGCGGCTGGCTTTTGAGGCGCGCGCTGCTGGCGCGGTGGGTTGGTCGGATATGTGGGCTGGCTCACTGCGTGTGCGGCTGGCTTTTGAGGGGCACGCGCGGTTGGCGCGGCGGGTTGGTCGCGGTGGGTTGGTTGGATATGCGGGCTGGCTCGTTACGTGCGCTGGCGGGTCTGTTGCGTGTGCGGCGGGCTAGCGCTGGCGGGCGTCCGACGCGAAGCGCTCTATGGCATTGACGACTGCGCCTGTATCGGACAGGTCGCGCAGCAAGCAGTCCGGCCCTTCAGCCACCAGGACACCTTCCGGCGTCCAGCCGGTCGCCACGGCGATATGCCTGGCGCCTACGCGCTTCGCGCATCTGATATCGTACACGCTGTCGCCTATTATCACCGTTTCCGCCGGACGCGCCGGCTTGCCCGATGCGGCCCTTGCTTCGGCCAGGGCCGATGCAAAAGCGTCCCATTTTTCGCCCGGCGCGTCGCCAAAGCCGCCCATAAGCGGCTCGCCAAAGAAGCCCGACAGACCGACGGAACGAAGCTTGGCCTCCGCGCCGCTCTTGAGGTTGCTTGTCAACAAGAGGCTGGACCAGCCTTCCCGCCCCTCAATATACTCAAGCGCCTTCTCCACGCCCGGAAGGATGCGCTTGTGCGCGTCGGCCGCCAGCACATCCTCCAGAATATCGGCATATAGCGATTTTATCCTGCCTAGTTCGGAAAGCTCTATGCCGAAGCTGCCCATTATGCGCATCAGGACCGCATAGTCCATGGCGCCGCCTATGCCCGCTGCGGAAAACGCGCCCTCGATCCCATACAGGCGCCTGAAAGCCTCGTTCAGCGCCGTCGTGCCGTCAGCGCCGCAGTGCATCAGGGTCCCGTCAATATCCCAGAAAATCAACATGCTGCTCAAACTCTCACTATCGGGCAATGCCCCGTCAGCTCAGCACCTCGAACCTGCTGATCGCCTCCCCAAGCTCCCCTGGCTGGGCGCTTAGGCTCACGATGAACTCTATTTCGTATTTCTCGCCCATCTGGCTCAAGCGGTCAAGAAACTCTGGTATGTCCTCTGTGCTTACGTCTGCATGCTTCAGTATGCTGTCTATGAAAATCGCCTCGATATCGTGATCGGAGCTTATTATGCCAAAAATAAAACCGATGTACTCATCGCTGTTTGTGATTTCCTCGTAGTCTTCCATGCAAACTACCCGAATCATATACTTCAAATCGTACATCAGTCTGTGGTTTTTGTTTATGAACACGACGCTTCCGTCGCTCTTGCCTATGCGCTCGTTGGCAAGCGCAATCATCCTTTTAGTCTTGCCGGTGCCTTTTTGACCTACTATTAGTTTAACCATTTTGAACCACCTCCTCCGGCTTGTTTTTTTTCCGATAGAGCCGCGGACGGAAAGCCGCCTGCTCATTTGCGTACCATCTGTACGCGGCTTCGCAGCCTTTGTTTCCATCCGCTCCCCCTATCGAAAAAAACCCTGCGCCTCTCTCCGGCTTGTTTTTTTTCCGATAGAGCCGCGGACGGAAAGCCGCCTGCTCATTTGCGTACCACTTTTACGTGGCTTGTTAAAAACAATTATACATCAGAATATCTCATTGCACAATGTTCTATGGGCAATAAATTTGAAGTATTTTTCGTCCTTTTTTTGCCTATTTTTTTCAATAGGATGCATGTATTCAACTATGCGACAAAATCAAGCTCGCTTCATTGGTGGATTTTTTTGATCTTTAACGTATTTTAATTGACGTTAATAGATATTAGTGCTATACTTGAGCCATGGACGGCCCAATAATAAGCCGATTTTGATTTGGAATCATCATGTGTAATACTGTTCTCCTGGTAAAATGTGGATAATATTTGCGCGGCGATTTACTGTCCGGCGGGGATTTGCAACGAAGCATGGCGGTGAATCGGCCGCAAAGATGCCGCGATTTTAGTTGGAGAACAGTGTACGGCCTATCCGTTGCATGCGGCGCACCGTATGGCGGGGCGGCCAGGGAGGGGGAAAAATGAAATCTAGGAAGAGACTGGCTGCGGCCCTGACCGCTTTTGCAATGGCTTTTGTCATGGCCTTTGGCGTAATCCAGCCGCCTGCGGCGGCGTATGGCGGCATTGGCGAGGGGTATGGCGCTGGGACTGCGGCATTTGTGGACGGGCCTTCGGCCTTTGTCAATGATCCCGGCCCGACTGCCTCCGGCTACCACAGCGCCGCCAAGGATGAGGACGGCGCGAAAGACAAGGACGGCAGCGCAAAGGGCAAGGACGCAAAGGGCAAAGACAGCACAAAGGATGCGGGCGGCAAAGGGAACGATAGCGGCACGCTATACGTGAACGGCAACATCTACACCGCTGACAAGAGGTTTTCGAAGGCCTCCGTCATGGCGGTGTCCGGCAGCAAGCTTGCCTACGTCGGCCATGACAGGGCAAAGGCCGAGAAAGCGGCAGGCAAGGGCGCGAAGGTCATAGATCTCAAAGGCCGCACCGTGATCCCTGGCATTGTCGAGGGGCATATGCACTTCGTGCGCGAAGGGGAAAAATTCGTCATGCTCGACGTATTTATGCTGCCAAAGGCGCAGATACTGGACATGGTGCGGCGCGAGGCCGAAAAGCTCAAGCCCGGCGAATGGATTACGGGGCGCGGCTGGAACCAGGAGGCCTGGGATGTGGCGCAATGGCCGACGAAGGAAGATCTCGATGCTGTGGCGCCGGACAACCCTGTCGTGCTTACGCGCTCATGCAACCATGCGGACTGGGTGAATTCGCTTGCGCTGAAGGCGGCGGGGATCACCGCCGAGACGCCCAACCCGCAAGGCGGCGAGATACTGAAGGCGCCCGGCGGCGATATACTGGGCATATTGACGGACACGGCCATGCTGCTCGTCAAGGACCAGATCCCTCCCATCAGCGACGAACGCAAGTCCAATGGCATGCTACAGGCGCAGGATGAGCTGTTCTCCTACGGGATCACGTCGCTGATGGACGCAGGCGTGACATTGGAGAATCTCGCCCTCACAAAGAAACTGTATGAATCCGGCAAACTGAAGGTGCGGATCTCTGAGTTCATATTCGCCACTTCCGGCGATGACAGAAGGTATATAGATAGTGGGGAGAAACCCGTTTCCGGGCTTTTCGGCGACCGGCTCAGCATACGCGGCATCAAGATCGTGTCGGACGGCTCGCTGGGGGCGCGCAGCGCATTGCTGCTTGAGGACTACAGCGATCAGCCCGGCCACAAGGGCAACGGGCGCTATACGGACGAGGAACTGTACACGATAGCCAAGCGTGGGCACGACGCGGGATTCCAGCTGGCCCTGCACGGCATCGGCGACGGTGCGGTGCGGCAGGTGCTGGATGTATACGAGAGGGTACTGGAGGACTCGCCGAAAAAGGATCACCGCCACAGGGTTGAGCATTTTCAGATAGCGAAACCTGAAGACATACCCAGGGCGATCTCAATGGGCGTGATCCCCGCCATGCAGTCCACGCATGCGACATCCGACATGAATATGGCGGAGGACAGGATCGGGCCGGAGCGCATCAAGTCCGCCTACGCCTGGCGGACGGTGATCGACGAGGGCGGCATCATAGCGAACGGCTCTGACGCGCCTGTCGAGCTGGTAAACCCGTACCATGGCATATATGCCGCAGTCACGCGCCGGGATCGCAGCGGCGAGCCGGCCAGCGGCTGGTATCCTGAGCAGAAGATGAGCCGCCGCGAGGCGCTGCGCTCTTTCACCATCTGGTCGGCCTATGCCTTATTTGACGAGGAAATAAAAGGGTCCCTTGAGGCGGGCAAGCTGGCGGATTTCGCAGTGCTCGACAGGGACATCATGAAGTGCTACCCAAGCGACCTCAAGGACGCGAAAGTGGCCATGACGGTGCTTGGGGGCGAGGTCGTCTATAACAAGGGGATTAAGTAATAAGATCTGGCGGAGCGGCGCCGTCGCGCATCCGGGCTTGACAACACCCGGGCTTGGCGGCGCCGGCCTACGTAGGGCGGCGCCCAGCCTGCGCCCACGGCGGGCGTACACACGCTGAGCTGGCGGCGGGGCCTCCGGCAGGCGGATAGCTGTAGCCGGCCTACGTAGGGCGGGCGCCGTCAGCCTTTGTCCGCCGCCCGCCTGGCTTCCAGCCTGAGCTGGCCGCAGGCCGCCTCTATGTCCTTTCCGAGCGAGCGCCTGATCGTCACCTGTATCCCCGCATCCGCCAGGATGCGCTGGAAATCCTCAGCAAGCTTCCTTGGGCTGCCGGAAAAGCCCAGCCCCTCTACCCTATTCATCACGATAAGGTTCACATGGCAGTTGAGCCCCCTGAGCAGGGCCGCCAGCTTCTTCGCGGCGGCCGCGCTGTCGTTCACCCCGTCTATCAGGGCATACTCGAAGGTGGCGCGCCTGCCTGTCATGGCGATGTGCTCGCGCACTGCGTCCTTCAGATCCCTTATCGGATATTTCTTGTTGATCGGCATCAGCGAACCCCTGACGGCATCGTCCGCCGAATGCAGGGATACCGCAAGCCCAACCTGCGGCAGTTCCTTCGCAAGCCGCCGTATCCCCGGTATCAGCCCGCATGTCGATATCGTTATATTCCTCCGGCTGATGCCCAGCCCCCCGCTGTCGCAGACAATCTCGACGAAACGCCTGACCTGATCGAAGTTGTCCAGCGGCTCGCCGGTCCCCATGATCACGGCGCGCCCTATCTTCACGCCCGCGTCCTTCTCCGCAATCAGCAGCTGATCCGCCATTTCCCCGGCGCTCAGCCCCCTGTGCAGCCCGTCGATGCCCGACGCGCAGAAGGCGCAGCCCATCCTGCAGCCCGCCTGGGACGAGATGCAGATCGAGCGCCCGTAGCTGTACTGCATGAGCGCGCCCTCGATCAGATCCCCGTCGGAAGCCTCGAAGACGTATTTCCTGGCGCCATCCACGGACGATTCCCGCATTGCCGCCAATTTCAGCGTATACAGCTCTGCCATCCCCTCCAGGGCTTCCCTCAGCCCTGCCGGTATATTCGTCATGGCGCCGAAGCTGTCAGCCCCGGCGTACATCCACTTAAACACCTGCGAAGCGCGGAAAGGCCTTTCCCCGATCCCGAGGAAAAAGCCTTTCAGTTCATCCAGCGTCATATCTTTCAGCCTAGTTTTCACCCATTACACCCTTACTACTTCCACCTGCGTCATATGGCCGTTTATGTCCCAGGGCGCGGATCCCGCGCTGCCCTTGGCCAGGCTGTCCGCAAGCGTCTCCTTCATTATATACTGCCTATGCGCCTCGACGGCCGCGTCGATGTCCCCGTCGCCGTCATAGCTTATCGTTATGCGGTCCATCATCTCAAAATCCTGCTGCTTGCGGAACTGCTGGATCTTCGAGACAAGCTCGCGCGCCAGCCCCTCCGATACAAGCTCCGGCGTCATCGCCGTGTCCAGGATCGTGAACATCCCGTTCTCCATCGCGGCGGCGAAGCCCTCCTTCGCGCTTATCTGCACATCCACAAGCTCCCTGCCGATCCGCATGCTTTCCCCGTCGATCACGAGTTCGGCGTAGCCGTCGGCGTCGAGCCGCGCATTCAGCGATGCGGCGTCCTCCCCCGCCAATGCCGCCGCAAAGCCCTTGATCTTGCTGCCTAGCGCGGGCCCCGCAGCCTTGAAGTTCGGCTTCAGCACATAGTCCATGTACTTGTCCAGCTCATCCTCGAACACTACGGCCCTGACGTTGAGCTCTTCCATTATGAGGGGGGCCATATCGCCAATAAGCGCCTTATACTTGCCGTCGATCAGGACCTCCGAGAGCGGCTGCCGCACCTTGATGCGCTCCTTCTCCCTTGCGCCCCTGCCCAGCGCGACAAGCCCGCGCACGATCTCCATGCGCTCCTCAAGGGCAGCGTCCGCATATTTCCCATCGACGCGCGGGTAAAGCGACAGGTGCACGGATCCGCCCCCCGCAAGCTTGCTGTAGATTTCGTCCATGATGAACGGCGCGAACGGCGCGGCGATCTGCGCTATGCCCGTGAGTATCTCCCAAGTCGCCGAATACACCGACTTCTTGTCGTCGCTGAGCCCGTCCGCCCAGAAGCGCCTCCGCGCCCGCCTGATATACCAGTTGGAAAGGTCCTCCATCACGAAATACTGTATCTTCCTGACGGCCTTCATGTGATCATAGCGATCAAGCTCATCTATCGTCTCATTGACAAGGCGGCTGTAGCGCGAAAGTATCCAGCGGTCAAGTTCAGGCCGGTCTTCATACTTAAGCTTGAACTCGCGCGGGTCTATATTGTCCTGGTTGGCATACAGCACGAAGAAATGGTAGACATTGCGCAGCGTCCCGAAGAACTTGCCCGAAACCTCCTTCAGCCCCTCCTCGTCGAATTTCGTCGGCGACCATGCCGGCGACGCGTACAGCAGATACCAGCGCGTCGCGTCCGCCCCATAGATGTCGAACAGCTCGAACGGGTCGACGGTATTGCCCTTGCTTTTCGACATTTTCTTGCCATTCTTGTCCAGGATCAGATCATTCACGAGGCAGTTGCGGAACGGCGACTGTTTCTTGATGAATGTCGATATGGCAATGAGCGAGTAGAACCAGCCTCTAGTCTGGTCAATGCCCTCGCATATGAAGTCGGCCGGGAACATCCCGCCGTCAAAGCCCTCGCTGTTTTCGAAGGGGTAATGCTGCTGCGCGAACGGCATGGCGCCGCTGTCGAACCAGCAGTCCATGACCTCCTGGGTGCG
>JAIRSA010000239.1 GCA_031255695.1 Eubacteriales Family XIII. Incertae Sedis bacterium
CAGCATTATGAACAGAATCATGAATGCGTCCGTAAGGAACATGAGGATGGCGACGACCACGCCGAACAGGCTATCGACATCATTGACGAGGATCTTCTGCATCTGCGCCACATTGGTGCCGGCGTGGTACAGGAATGGCCTTGAAATCATCCGGCTGATCAGCCGCTCGGACAGCTCTATGCGCCCAAAGCTCAGGAAGCGGTACTGGATATAGAATACCAGATACGCATAGACGCTCTTGCCGATGTAAAGCCCGGCAAGCAGAAATGCTAATAGGATCAGCATCTCCTGCGGGCTTTCCATGCCGAGCAGCCTGTAGAAAAAGCCGGTCACGGCGCTCGTCTCCACATATGTGTTGTCCAGCAGTGTCGAAATGAACGGCGACACCAGAGACAGCGCCAGCATCTCGAGCACGGCGCCTATTATGATTGCGGCAAGCAGGACTGCCATTTTCATCTTGAAGCGCCTGCTGAATATTTTTCTTAGTTTTGCAAATGTTCCCATCTATTACGCCTGTCCCTCTCGCTGCGCCTAGCACGCCAGCACGCTTGAACCGTCTTCCAGCATAAGATAGTTTACCACAAAACAGGCACATATGCCCGGTATTTATAAAAAAATATCCGCTGATCGGCTCGAAGGCTGGAAAAATACCTCATAATGCGGTATACTGAGTTTGGCAGGGCCAGCAGGCCAGCCTGGTGCCGTTCGCAGGGCGGCAAACCATCGCGCAAATCTTCCACGTTTTAGCCGAGGGGCAGTATAAATCTGTGCATCAGTATAAAAATGTTTTATAAATGTTTTATATATGTACGCCTTTACAATGGGGCATGGAGGGAAAATGAGGCTCAGAAAAGAATCTGATGATATACATGAAGACGAAATAGTACTTATCGCGAAGGTCTCAGACGCCTTGGCGCATCCCATACGGATAAAGATTTTCCGTTTCATAATGAACTGCAACGCCGAAAGGGTAACAGTGTGCAACAAAGATGTCGTTGAAAACTTCGACTATTCGCAGGGCACGATATCCCAGCACATCAAGAAGCTCGTCCAGGCGGATTTAGTTCAGGTAAAACGCAAAGATTCATTTTCTATGTACTACGTAAACATAGGCGTCTTCAGCAAATACCTTGATGCGGTCAAAAAATTCGAATAGGCGCATGCCCGCTTGAACAGGCACGCGCCTATTATACTGTTCCCCGGCCGATAATCCCATCATCAGCCGCATGTTTGTGCGCCTGCCTGTGCCCACTGCCCGCGGCGCCTATTTATGGTAGGTTTCGTTCTTTATGATCTTGAATGACCTGTATACCTGTTCCAGCAGGAAGACCCGCATCATCTGGTGGGGGAAGGTCATATCCGAAAACGAAAGCCGCAGATCCGCGCTGCCGATCACCTCTTCGGAAAGCCCCGCCGATCCGCCGATGACGAAGCATATGCTGCTTGCCCCGCCAAGCTGAAGGGCCTGCATCTTTTCAGCAAGCCCCTCAGATGAAAACCGGCGGCCTTTGACATCCAGCGCGACAACGTAGCTGCCGCGCTTTATTTTTTTCGCTATCGCCTTGCCTTCGCTGTCTTTTGCCTGAAGCGCCTCAGCTGGCGACGGGCTGTCCGGCGTGTGCGCCTCCTTCACTTCCCTTATGGCCAGCGTACAGTATTTCCCCAGGCGTTTCGCGTATTCGCCGCATGCGTCTTTCCAATATCTCTCCTTCAATGTACCTACGCACACAATATCTATATTCATTTCCATCCTTTATGCGATCCGGCTGCCGCGCCCAGCCTGCTGTTTGGCCGGGCCTGCCGCCGCTGTCTGCCGCTTCCCGACCTTGCTGCCTGCCGCTTTTGCCCGCGCCCGGGCCGCCGGCATCAGTTCAGGTTGTCCGTCAGCGCCACGGAAAGCGTGATCCGCTCTTTGTCCCTGATCAGCGTCACTTCGACCACATCGCCCGACTTGAAGCCCAGCAGGTTCTTCGCAAGCTCCGAGCTCGTCCGTATCTCCCTGTCGTTGACCTGCACTATGATGTCGTCCTTCCTTATGCCGGAGCGCTCGGCCGGCGAACCCTGCGTCACGCTGCTCACATAGGCGCCCGTGGCCGTGCCCAGGTCAAGGTGCGGGTATTCCTTGATGAACGCGCTCACGTCATACGTGCTCACGCCGATGTACACCCTGTGGAATTCCCCTGTCTCCTTGACGCTTTCCACTATAGGCTTGGCCGTGTTTATCGGGATGGCGAAGCCTATGCCCTCGCCATCCTGGGTTTTCGCCGTATTGATCCCTATAACCTCTCCCTTGCTGTTTACCAAGGGCCCTCCGCTGTTGCCCTGGTTTATCGCGGCATCTACCTGCATCAGCCCTTCCATCTGCACTGGCCTCCCGCCAATGCCGCTGCTGTCCGAAGCGAGGATCTTCCGGTCAAGCCCGCTGACCACCCCCTGGGAGACGCTGCTTCTGAAATCCAGGCCCAATGGGTTCCCTATAGCGGCCACATACGCGCCTATCCTCATCTCGTCCGAGTCGCCGAGCTCCGCCGCGTTCAGGTTGCTGGCCTCGACCTTCACTATCGCCAGATCCAGGCTGCGCTCACTCCACAGAACCCTGCCGTCCACCTCGCGGCCATCGGGGAGAAGGACCACCAGGCTGTCTACCTCCCCGTCTATTATGACATGGGAGTTTGTCAGTATGTATCCGCCCTCATCCACGATGATGCCCGTCCCCACGCCGCCTACTTCCTGGTTGTACACCCCAAACCCAAATGGGAATGTGTCGACCTCGCGCGTAGCCTTCGATGTGATCCCCACCACCGACGGTATCACCTTGGCGGCGACAGCCTCGGTAATGCTGATCTGTTCCACCGGGTTTATGGTGATCTGCTGGGCCGCTTCGGCGCTGTACGGCATTGTGTTCATCGCCGCAAGGCCCCCGCCGAAGCCCGCTGTGGCTGCCAGCACCAAGACCAGCCCCACCGCTACCACCTTTTTTATGTTAATATCCCGCCCCTTTTCCTTGTTGGCCTCCGCCTGCGGCTGTGGCTGATCGTCCCGCCAGGCATAATTCTGCCGCATCCCCTGTGGACCGCCCATGCCTGCGCCGCCGCCCATGTTACCGCTTCTTGCCGCGTGGTAGGCCCGCGCTTCGTAATGGTTGCTGGGATAGGGTGCTTGCCCGTACTGATTAGGCATATACATTGCGGCGTTCGGCCGCCAGTACCCATGGCTCCCTGTGAATCCCATGCGCTCGCCCCCTTGTGCGGCAAAGCCGCCAGGCATTGGCCCCGTCTGCCCCATTGCGCCGGGCCCGCCCTGCGCCGCGCCATCCGGCCCCCAGGCCTGCTGCCCGCCTTCCGGGCCGTCCTCGCCGCGCTCGCCACGCGCCGCGCCATCCAGCCCCCAGGCCGGCATGCCATCCACCTCGGCGTCCGGCATTTCAGACGGCGCTTCAGGGTCTCTGCTGCTTGAGGCCGCCCGGGCCGGCCCATCCTGCCCTTCGGGGCCTGAATCGCGTGTGCCTTCCCCCATATCCTCAGAATCCGCCTTGCCCGCCGCCGTTTCAAAGCCTAGCGGCCCCCACGCCCCGGCGGGCGCCCGGCGGGCATGCGCGCCATCCACCTCGGCATCAGGCGCCCCTGCTGCCGCCCCGAAACCTGTGGAAGGCGGCGTCTGCGCCCCAGCGCCAAAATCCTCGGAGGCGGCTTCCCGCGCCGCCGCGCCGAAGCCCCCGGAGACCATCCCCCGCTCAGGCGCCTCCGCGCCCTCGGAATCCGCCAACGGCGCCCGTGCGCTGCCGTCCTGGCCGGCTTCCCGCGCCTCCGCGCCGAAGCCTTCAGAGGCCATCCCCCGCTCAGGCACCTCAGCGCCCTCGGAATCCGCCAACGGCGCCCGTGCGCCGCCGTCCTGGCCGGCTTCCCGCGCCGCCGCGCCGAAGCCCTCGGAGGCTGCCACCTGCGCCGGCCGCTCATCCTGAGCCTTGAGCTTGCCGCCCTCAATGACAATCCCTTCCAGGTTCTCCTCTTCTATCGTCTGGATTATCTTCCCGTCTTCCACGATTATCACTGTCCTGCTCATTATATTCAACTCCTTTCCTCGAAGCCCTTTGTGACATCAATACATGCCCATGCAACCTTTATTATTCAGGCTGGTTTCGTTTCATGACATTATCATAATATTCAAATGTGAGCGAATTATGAAGGTATTTTTATTTTTTTCGGCCCGCCTACGGCCTATACCCTGCCAACGGGGCCGCAACCGCGGCATGGCTGCCCGGCGCCGCCCAGCAAGGCCCCCTCAGCGCTGGCGGTAAGCGGGTATATAGGTCTCGCGCCCCCGCCCATCTGTGATTTTCCAGGCTGGCAGCGCGGTATCGGCGACAGGCGACTCTACGCCCGCGCCCTCTGGGCTGACCCAATAGACTAGTTCAACCTTCTTGATGCTCATGGCCTCTGACTCGTCTTTGTCTGGCAGGAGCATTATCATTGCCTCCGCCGGCCCCATTATCTCCCCTTTTTTGTCATGAAGCTCCACAGGCATATACCATTTGCGCTCCAAAGACATGACGCGGCCGTTTTCGACCTCACAGACCGCGCTGCTCTCTTCTATAGGTATATTATCGTACACATTCCGGTATTTTATTAGTATTTTGCCGTTTTCATAAGACACAGGCAATATGCGCCGCGCATTCTCGGTCAAGTATCCGCATTCCCGCATGACCCCGTCCGCCGCAGCTACGGCTGCGTCGATTTCCGCCTCGCCGGGGCCGTCCCCGCCGGGCTCTTTCCCGTCAGCGCCCGCCTCGCCGTCGCCGCCTGGCGCAGGCTCCGCCCCCTGGCCGCCCTCCCGCTCAGGCGCCGCCTGGTTTGCCAGGATCTCCATGATGGTCCTGTGGTCCGCCGGCTGTGGCCGCACATAAAGCACCGCCATTCTTTTGGGATAATCCGGCAATTCAGCCTCTATCCGCACGTTCGCCGCCTCCAGGATCTCAAATATAACGCCCTCGTCCACGCGCTCCCTCTGTTTCCATTCGAGCGAGTACACGGCAAGCAATGTCACATTTGTAGCAAGCAAGGCTATTATCAATATCGTCTTCGCTTTTGTCCAGTCCACCGGCTGGCCTCCTATAATATCCCGTATATCCCGCGCACGGCGCGCCATCGCGCCATATCCGCCGCCATGGGGCGCTTCCGGATGGCTCACGGCCATACGCCGCCAGACCGCCACGCAGCGGCGGCCACCGCCGCGCATCCGGCATGCCTCACGGCCATATGCCGCCAGACCGCCGCGCCTGCCGCCCTATGCCGTATGGCCTACCAGGTCGCCGCCATACATATCGAAATAGAAATCCACGCCCATGACCGTGAACACCCAGACCGGTAACAGCATGTCGGGCAGCTGATCGCCGTACATCCACGCATCCGCCTGTTGCCCGCCTGCGCCTGTGCCCTGCTGGCTGCCCGCGCCCGGTTGGCCGCCTGTGCCCGCGCCCACTCCGGCGCCCGTGCCCTGCTGGCCGCCCGCGCCTGCACCCACGCCGCCATCCGGCGCGCCGTACCCTTCCGCCTCCCAGGCAAAACTGGGCTCACGCCGCAGATAGCCGGCCGACACATCCGAAACGCCACGCACGACTGCCTCGAACGCCATCTCCTTGGCCATGTCTGCCCCAGCGTCCGCGCCAGCCTCCGAGCCTTCCGGCTCAAGCGCGATCTGCAGCCCGTCAAGCACATCGAATATTGGCATGAAATTTTCGGTAAGCAGATCGAAGGGCCGCAGCGCCTCCTGCTCGGCCCAGTCTTCGGGATAGCTGATGATATCCTGGCAATCTATCAGGTTCTGCTTGAAATACGTGGCCTGATCGCCCATCGTCCCGACGACGAGCGCCTCGTCATTGAGATAGTGGACCGCATAGCCGCCCGTGCTGAACCCGAACGAGAAGCGGTATCCCCGCCCGCCGTCAGGATCCGTCTCGACCTTCCTCAGATAGAGCCGATCCGCCGTCATGCCGCAGGCTTCCAGCGCGCCATGCTGCGATATGAAATCCAGTGCGATATCCAGCGCCTCGAAGAAGGACGGCACCCCGTTCGAATCGCGCCCCGACGCGGAATATTCGAAACTCCCGTCCTGGTTCAGGACGAGCACCCGCTCCCCGTATCCATACATGTACACCGTAGTCCCGTTGCCCTCCGTGATCTTCCTGGTGAAATCGAAACTGTTCCCGAAAAGCTTTTTCGCCATGCCGGCGCCCTCGTCGCCTTCATCCTCACCCATGCCATCCACAGCGCCCCAATAAGGGATCGGCTCCATCGAGATCTGCATGTCCAGGGGTATCATGACCTCATTTTCGATCCCCGAATACATCCTCAGCGGGTAGAAGCTGGCATTGCCGCGCCCCTCGATGCCCGATATCAGGCTCTCGAAATCAGCATCCGAACCGTCGGCCGCGAGCCGATAGTAGCGCTCTTCCCGCTTATTGAAAAAAAACACGCTGTTGGGGCTGGCCTCGGAATACGCGACGCCCGTGAATGACTCTATCAGATCCGTGCGGGTCAGGCCCCTCAGCCCATATTCGCTGCAGAACTCCGCGAAAGGCATCGTGAACGGGAAGTCTGCCATTATGGAGCGGGCGCGCATCACATCGACAAAGTCGTTTTTGCTTATGACGCTGGTCAATATCATCCCGCTCAGGCTGAATGCCTGCAATTCCTGGATAATCCCCGCGCCCATGCCGGCGCTTGGGGCCGAGCCGTCCCAATCCGCCGCCGTAGGGGCTATGACCGTGTAGTTTTCGGCGCCGAAGCTGACCGTTATCTTGTCAGGGTTCAGGACGCTCTTGGCCGGTATGGGTTCGGCGCGCGAGCTGCCCAGCCCCGCGAGGCTGAAGTCGCCCACGGTGCTGTCGCTCCACAAAAAATATAATAGTAGTATTGTCGATAACACCAATACTACTATCAAAACATTCTTTATTTTCTCTATCGCTGTCTTCGAAATATCCATTAGCCACAGGCTCCATACTCGGTCCGCGCTTGGCAGATCCTGGCGAACCGCCCCGGCGCC
>JAIRSA010000082.1 GCA_031255695.1 Eubacteriales Family XIII. Incertae Sedis bacterium
GCTCACAATGGTCTTCAGCTCGCTGTCGAACGCAAGCGAGGCATGGTTGTATTCCGTGCCCGTGAACAGCGAAATCATCTCGCTGGCGGGGCTGCCCGTGTTCGATATGATAATATACACATACGGGTCGCGCATGTTCTCCCTCGCGACGGCGAAATACTCTTCAGTTAAATTGCCATTATTTATGTATCTAAACGAATTGTGACGCGGTATATCGTTTAATATCGAATTTAGGTGGTCGGAAGCCAGGACATTCCCGGATTTGTTCAACGTTTCAACCACTGAACGTATCTTTTCAGTGTTTTCCTTTATTTCATTGAATGTAAATGTCGTCACTTCCTGGACTGATGGCATATAGAACTGCGTGTAATTGCGCGAGGTGAAAAGCCGTTCTACCCAAAACGGAAAAACCGCAAGGAACGTGGCAAATAGCTTGCATACGTAGAACATGACCGGATTATGATCCACCCAAAAAACTACAGTGACGCAATAAACTATCTGCACTGACATTATGAATGCGTACAAGGCGCCTAGCAGCATCCGCACCCGCCTGCGCGACGGGGTCAATGTGACCCGCGACGCCAATATGACAAATGTCATGATATAAACCAATATATATATAACGCCGTCGCCGCTGATGAACAGCCCCAGCAGCAACAGTGCGACAACGCGCCTGATAGCCGCCGCATGGCGCAACATGAATATCTCTCTATCGTCTGTCCTCTTCATAACTTGATAATCACCGCAATAATGTCCTTCTGCCAATCTTCTGCCGATCACATATCGTTTAAACGCTTTGCACGCGGCCGGAACCCGCATCTGGAGGCCGCGCTGCCGCTTTCGCAGGGCCTTGGCCTAATGATTGCCGGTATCTCGCGCAGCCGTTCGCGCACCCCCGCATTCGCGGGCAGGGGCCCGCCATACGCCTATATTTTCTGTGCGCTTTGCACGCGGCCGGAACCCGCCTGACGCAACGCCAATCCATCCATATGCATCTTAAAATCGACAATAATATGCTCGTTCTCTTAAATACGCCAAAATTGTAAGGCCTTTGCTATAATATCACAAAATCCGGCAAAATACAACAAAAAAAAGCCGCATTCATTCTACAATATATTGAAATGGGGCATAATGTGTGCTATAATGAAGCCGTCACTTGTTGATATATACTCGAATTTCCGGAGGCCTGTGATATGAAAAGGAATATTTTCGCACTAATCTTCTTCTTCGCCTTGTTCATAACAGGCTGCTCCGTGTCATTGCATGGGATCGTCTCCATGCTCCCATGGGACGTCCCCGATAAATTCCAGTCATTTGCGCTCCCCGACAGCCTCAGCAAGCCGGCGGCCGCCGAAGCGGCGGTGGGCTTCAGCATGCGTGAGTATGGCGAGCCGTGCGAGATCATCGACAACAGCGATTTCCTGCATTGCTATCTGCTTTACCCCAAGACGGGGCTTCCCGAAATCGACAGGCTTATCTATAGCTGGGCCGATTCCGTCTATTCCGAGGCTAAGGAGAACATATCCAGCGTACACGAGTCAGACCCGTCGGCCGTCGGCGAAATCAATGCCCAGTACAACGCCTGCCTTGTCGGCGGCGCCTACGCCAGCATTAAGGAGGTGGGCTTCTACACCCACTCGCAGATGGATACGCCTATAAATTTCCTGAAAGTCTTCAATGTCGACCTGGAGCAGGGCCGCTTGCTCAGGAATGAAGAGATAATCGATCCCTCCCATGCAGGCACGGCGCTCAAGCTGCTTGTGGAGCAGGCCCTTATCCGCTATCCTGAGCTTGCCGGCACGCTCGCCCTGGCTGGCGCTTCCTTGCTTGACGACATCGCCCTGTCCCACGACGGCGTCGAGGTAATACTCGAAAAGGGTGAATTTCTGCCGGAACGCTTTGGCCTCCAGACATTCACGCTGACGTACGAGAGCCTCGGCGACGCGCTCGCGCTCGGCGATGCCGCCGATGCGGGCAGCGTTGCCAATGCGCCCGCAATGACGGATAGCGCCAATCTGGCTTCTGCGTCCTCTGCGCCCCAACTGGGGGGCGCACCGGCTTCCGCTCCGCCCCCATCGGCCCGGAACCGAGGCGCCTCAGCTTCTGCATCTTCGACGGGCCAGCCGGCCCAGATCCAAGATGCCACAGCTGCCGTCCCGCCCCGGCCGGCCCGCGCCCAGGGGAATATGCCTCCCGCAGGCCCTCCGCCATCCCAGGGGCAGGCGCCCTCCATGGGCTCCGCGCCGCCGGGGGCCCAGGGGCAGACGCCGCCCGCAGGCCCTCCGCCAGCCCTGGGGCAGGCCTCTCCCGCAGGCTATGCATCGCCCCAGGCCTTGGGGCAGACGCCCGCTGCCATAAGCCATTCCGCAGTGTGGATAGACCCCGAAAAACCCATGATCGCGCTTACATTCGACGACGGGCCCAGCAAAGTGACACCGCGCATACTCGAACTGCTTGAGCAGTACGGCGGCCGCGCCACATTCTGCGTCCTGGGCGCGCGCGTAAACGGCTATGCCGATATTATCCGGCAGGCCGCTGCCCAAGGCTCGCAGATCATCGGGCACTCTTGGGATCACAAACAGCTCACGCGGCTGAGCGCAGACGAGATCCGTACCGAGATATCGTCGACCAACAAAGCCATTTATGATATCACCGGGATCATGCCCACCATGTACCGCCCGCCGTACGGCTCTGTCAACGGCACCGTTTCGAACATATCGCAGGAAATCGGCATGGCGATCATAAACTGGTCTGTGGATCCGGTCGACTGGAAGACGCGGAAGGCGAACGCGATATACAACGCCATAATGTCCAGGGCAAACGACGGCGGCATCATACTGTGCCATGATCTGTACGGGGCCACCGCCGACGCCATGGAACGTGTCATACCTGAGCTTACGGCCCAGGGCTATCAGCTGGTAACGCTTTCGGAGCTGTTCAGCTTCTCGGAAGAGCCATTGGTGGCAGGCATAGTGTACCGCCGCCGCTAGCCCCCGCTGCCGGCGGGGCGCACAGCCCATGCCTGGGTGCGGGCGCCGGGCGCAGCTGGGCATTACCGTCCGGCGGAACCAGACAGAACACGGAGATATTGCCATGGATATAGATATCGAATATATACGGGAGCTTTTTAAAGGCGACCGCTTTGCCACCGATGCCGGGGCCTTCA
>JAIRSA010000101.1 GCA_031255695.1 Eubacteriales Family XIII. Incertae Sedis bacterium
GCGGCCGGGCGGCTTTGTCAGCCGCCGGACGGGCCGCAGAACAGCGCTACGGCGAGGGGGATCGTGACGAGGCAGAGCAGGGTGCTCAGGCATACGAGCCTTGCGGCGTAATCCCCTTCGACGCCATAGTATTGGGCGCTTATGGATGTCTGTATGTGGCAGGGCATGGCCGAGGCCAGCATGAGCACGCGGAAGGGCAGGCTGCCAGGCGCATTGCCGGACAGACACATAAGCAGGTACATGAACAGCGGGCTGATGATGAATTTGCCGGCGATGACGACCAGCTCGTCCAGGCGCGGCCGGGCAAATTCCCGTGTGACTGCGGAAAGGTTTGCGCCTATCACAAGCAGCGACAGCGGGACGCATAGATCTGCCATATAGTTCATGGCGGTATCGATGACCAGGGGGATGCCGATCTCGAACTCGACTATGAGGGCCCCGGCGATGACCCCGATAAGGCCAGGCGTGAGGATCTTCTTCAGCGAGAACCCGGCCCCGCCCGCACCGGAAGCCCTGGCAATCTCGAAATTGCCGACGCTCCAGTATGTGGCCAGCGTGACTATGTAATACGCGAGCAGGAAGGGGAGGCCGGCGTCGCCGAATACGATCTGGTTGACGGGCAGCCCGATGAAGATCGTGTTCGAAAACGTGAAGCTGGCCTCGAATATGGTGCGCCTGCCGCCCTTCAGGCGAAGGAGCCGCGAGAGCCCCTTGCCGGCCGCGTAGAGCATCGCGACGTGGATCAGGCATACGAGGATCAGGATCATCGAACTGTGGAGCAGATCCGGCGTGAGGTTGCCGGACAGCCCCGTGACCGCAAGGCATGGCGCGGCTATCTGCACGACTATGACGGAAAGCACGGAATTCGCGTTCTCAGGCCATATCTTCCTCACCGTGAAGAAAAAGCCCAGAGCGAACACCAAGAATATGACGGCCACACTTATAATCCCATTAATCATGCCAATACCTCTACAATCCCATTAATCATGCCAATACCTAAAATCCATCCCTATAATGCCACTGAATCAAAGCGCCACCCCGCTGTCCACAATTATACCATAGCCGCCCGCAAAGGGCAATTGGCTAAGGCGCCACTCGAAAGCCTTCCTCGAACCGCTCCTCGAAGCCCCCACGCTTTAGCGCGGATGGGGCTTGCCGAGAAGCCCTATGCAACCGGCCGGAAGGCGCCGCTCGAAAGGCCCCCACGCTGAAATACAACTTTTTGCATTTTGCGTCGGCAAAATTTCAAAAAATACTTGCATTATCACACCAATTATGTTAACATTAATTAGCATATGCTAACTATTGGGTTGGAATTAGCCTACCCTTATTCCCCCACACTCCCGTGCGGGGGCACTTGAAGCGCGCTCGTAACAATGAACATAACCAACAATGAACATAACAATGAAATGGAGGAACAATATGAAGCAAAGCTTGAGGAACAGGATTCTGACTGTGGCGCTGAGCGCCCTGCTTGTCTTTGCCGGCACGCCGGTAGCGGGGAGCTTTGCCGCAGACGAAACCATCACCGTCATGACGGGCGAGGAGCTGGATCTGGCTTTGAGGACTGCGCCGGAAGGCTCGCTCATCGTGCTCGGCGCCGACATTGACGCTGTCACTTCAGCCACATATGGCAATGCCAGCTACGGCACCGGCACGGTCAAGAAGTTTACGATAGACGGGCAGGGGCACACCATCAACGGGAACGGAATCAGCACAGGGGCGCCGCCTGAGGGGACCACGCCGCGCAACGGCGTCTCGAACGGCACGGCCATGCGCTTCGCGAGCTCGGCGGCCAACACAGACCTTACGTTCAAGAACATCACATTCCGCGGCCTTGCGTCGAGCCTGAATTTCGGCGGCGGCGCACTGGGCATATACCACGGCACGGTCACGATACAGAACTGCACGTTCATCAACAACAAAGCTGTGGCCGCAGGCGGCGACGGCGGCGCGCTGAACGTGGACGGCACGGGCGGGCCGCTGACGATAGTCAACAGCACGTTCTACGGGAATTCCACAGGGAATAACGGCGGCGCCATATCCGCGACGGCAACGGGCAAGATACTGAACACAACCATCGTCAACAATACGGCGGGCGGCCAGGGCGGCGGGCTGCTGCACAACAATGCATCCAACCAGACGACCCTCGAAAACAGCATTGTCGTGGGCAACAAGATCGCCCCGGCGGCCTCGCAGGAGATAAGCAGCGTATTCGACGGCAGCTATCCTAATGTCGAAATCATTGCGGGGATCCCTGTGAGGTGGTCCATAACCACCACTGAACAGACGGCCCCTGTAGGGCTGCAGCTCTATCTGCCAGGGCGGGACGAGCCTGTCGCGCTCGCGGCGAACGAGACCACCGTAGTCGAATTCACGATAGACACACCGGGGACATTTGAGTACAAGAGCGCGAACGATTTCTATAAAGGCAGCATCGAGGCCTCCGCGCAGGCGGTGACGTACAGCGACGTGGCGGCCATGTCCAACGACGGCGGCAAGAACCTCCTTGGCGTCGTGTCCGAGGCGACCATAGCCGGCAGGGGGAGCAACCCTCCGACCGTGCTGCCCGTCGTCCTGAACGACTCGACGGTCACAGGCATAAGCGCTGAGGCAGCTGCTGCCTGGCTGGCGCCCGCGCCGGCCGACAACGGCGGCCTGACCCCGACGATCGCCCTGCTCGAAGGCGCGCCCGCGAAGGACGCGGCCAGCAGTTCGGCGCCCAAGACAGACCAGCGCGGCCTGCTGCGTGTAGGCGCCCCTGATATTGGCGCATTCGAATACGGCGCCTCGACAGCGCCGGCCAACACGAACGCCGCCATACTCAGCGCGGATCAGGAGAGCGCGACCACACAGAACAAGATCGGCTTCACATTGTCGGCGCAGTTAAAGGAATCCGACAAGGTGAACGCCATAGAGATGGTATTCGCATATGACAAGAATGTGTTCAACGCGCTCCCGGCCGTCGTACCCGCCGGCTTCGAGGTGGCGTCCACCTTCGTCAATGTGGAGAAGGGCCTGATCAGCGTGGTAGTCGGCGTCGTCAACGAAAAGACGATCAGCTACGACGTGCCCATAGAACTGGCCAAGGTCTCGCTGACAGTAAAAGAGGGCCAGAAACCCGACAAGGCATCCCTGACGCTGACAAGCTTCAAGGCCTTCTCAAGGGGGGCATCGCTGGCGTCAGAGATACTGAACGCAGAGGCGGAGACGGAGATCACGATCCTGAACACAGAGCCTAGCGATGTCAACCAGGACGGCAGCGTAGATACCGCCGACCTGTCGCTGGCCCTGTACTATTTCGGTGCCATAAGCACCGACGAGGACTGGAGCACGACAGGGGCGGCTGACATTGACGGCGACGGAGATGTCGATATGGCCGATATCACGGTGCTCGTGAACGCGGTGCACGCGGCACTGTAAGCACAGCACGAGCACAGCAAGAGCACAGCAAGAAAGTCCTGCGCAGCGCCATAGGCGCACGCGGCAAGCGCAACGCCCGCCTACAGCCCCGATACTGTAGGCGGGCGCCGTGCGCCGTACGGCAGGGCCGGCGGGATCAAGGAGGAGTGGAATTGAAGAGGCCTATTATATTGATACTATGGTGCGTGGCCATGGCGGCGCTGGCTGCGGCGCCGGCCTACGCGGCCCCGGACGCAGGGATCCGGGCGGACATAAGCGACATAAAGGAGGAAGGCGGGGAACTGCGCTTCAGCCTGAACATAGCGGCAGAGGCGCCGACGGAGAATTATTCGTCGCTGGATTTCAGCCTCGTGAGCGCTGACCCGGAACACCTATACATTGACAAAGACCCTGAGGGCGACAGCGAAAAGAATCTGCGGATCGCGTTCCCGGACGCATATGGCAGCGCCTACCACAAAGGCAGGCTGGACGAGGACGGCGCCATGCGGCACCTGATAGGGATATTCTCGCAAAGCGGGCAGAACGACATCGGGGAGGAGACGGAGATATGCAGTGTCAGCATGGTGTACAGCGGCGACGGGCCGGCCACGCTTTCGCTGGAGGGCCTTCAGCTGGTTTACATAGATGAAAACAACGAAGTGCAGTCGGTAAAGACCGATTCAGTATGGAGCAGGGAGATAGACAGCGGCCTGCTTACGACGATAAGAGAGAGCGAGACGCCGCTGGCGGCGGGCCTTGCAGGCAGCGCAAACCTGCTGCTGGTCGCCCTGCTGTCATGCGCGCTGGGCGCGGCAATAGCTGTCGCGGCCCTGATGCTGGCCAGGCGGCGGAAAACGCGGCAGCAGTGACGATACAGCCTCTGCTGCCACGTCGTCATGCGGCTACAACGGAAAAGGGCCGGGGAAGCGTATGCTCGCCCCTGGCCCTTTTCCGTCAATTCAATTCATTCAGCTGGGTTCATTCCATTGGTCCGGCCATACAGACACTGTTGGCGGATTATTGGAATATGTATTTGTCAGAGACGGGTATGAAACCGTCATCCCAGATGAAAACGTTAATATAGTAGCCCTCGTCGGCGAAACGGCCTCCGACATTCTCCGGCATTTCGATCCGGGCTTCGAAGTCGGCCGACTCGCCTACGGCCAGTGTCTCGCTCACATCCCTGACCACGCGGAACAGCTTGCCGTCAGGCGTGTACAGCGCGACGTACAGCGTAAGCTGTGCCGCCCTGCTGGAGTCGTTGCGCTGCGAAGTCCTTGCGATGAGCGATGTAGAGGTCAGGTGCTGGAGGCTGTTGCCAGACCCATCGATGAAGACCATGGTGTCGCTGGGCGCCTCTTTATGGACAGTGACGCTCCTTGAGGCCGGCGTGACTATGTAGCCTTCCGGCGGCGTGACCGAAACAGTGACCTGCGACCCTTCGGCGCCTATCCCGGTCACCGAAAGCGTGTAGGACGGCCCCGTGCCGCTCAGCGTGCCCTTGGCCGCGCCTGTGACGCTGATATTGTCAGCGCTAAGGCCGGGTATGGGCTGCGAGAAGGCCAGCGTCAGCTCTGTCGTCGTGAGCAGAAGCTCCGCGCCGTTGGCCGCCAGACCGGTGAACTGCACCTCCTGATCCGGCACTTCCTCATATTTGTGGACAGCGACGCTCCTTGAGGACGGCGTGACTATGTAGCCCTCCGGCGGCGTGACCGAAACAGTGACCTGAGCCCCTTCGGCGCCTATATCAGACACCGAAAGCGTGTAGGACGGCCCTGCGCCGCTCAGCGTGCCCTTGACCGCTCCCGTGACGCCGATATTGTTGGCGTTAAGGCCGGGTATGGGCTGCGAGAAGGACAGCGTCAGCTCTGTCGTCGTGACCAGGCCCGCCGTGCCGTTGGCCGCCAGGCCGGTGAACTGCACCTCTTGATCCGGCACTTCCTCATACTTATGGACAGCGACGCTCCTTGAGGCCGGCGTGACTATGTAGCCTTCCGGCGGCGTGACCGAAACGGCCACCTGCGCCCCTTCGGCGCCTATATCAGACACCGAAAGCGTGTAGGACGGCCCCGCGCCGCTCAGCGTGCCCTTGGCCGCGCCCGTGACGCTTATATTGCTGGCGCTAAGGCCGGGTATGGGCTGCGAGAAGGACAGCGTCAGCTCTGTCGTCGTGACCAGGCCCGCCGTGCCGTTGGCCGCCAGGCCGGTGAACTGCACCTCCTGATCCGGCTCCTCTTCATACAGGGCGGACAGATAGTCAAAATACCACCCTGCCAAGGCCGCGTAGCCCGTGTCGTTGAGATGGATATTGTCGCCAGAATAGCCGGTGGAGAGGATCCCCTCCGACAGTTCATAGCTGTCCAGCATGCCCAGGCCGTATTCCGACGTGATCTCCTTCTGGATGGGCACGATGTTGTTGGCTATGATGCTGGGCGAGATATAGAAGTTGCCCGTGTTCTTGGCCCTCAGCGAGGTGCCTATGATCACCAGCGGGTGCGTGGGCAGCTCAAGCGCCATGTCCAGCAGCTCGCGGTAATCGTTGCGGAATGTGTCGTCGTCCACCCAGCTAGCTTCGCTCCCGCCGTTCTTGGCGTTGTTGGCGCCTATGGCGAAGAGCACCACGTCCGGCTGGAAGTTGACCACGTCGTTCCAGTTGCTGGTCTTGCCGTACCAGCCCGAACCCACTGTCGGGGCCGGGTATATCGTGTTGCGCTGCGCGCCGTAGCCGTCGCGCCCGCCGTTGCGGACCGTGAACTTGCTGTTGCCGAAGCTGCGGTTCAGCATGGTCTGCAGCCTGTCGGGATAGCTGATGCTCCCGCCGGCGCCACGGGTTATGCTGTCGCCCACGCAGTAGACCTTGACCGCCCTGCTGTTGAGCAGGGCAGGGTCAAACCGGCTCACGGTCACCTTGTAGTCGACCCTGCTGCCGTCCGCCGTCGTTATCGTGTAGGTCTGCGGCGTGGTGAAGTCGCGCGGCCCTGAAGGGCTGGCCGTCATGCCCGGCCCCAGCCGGAACTCAGGCGTCAGCGATGTAAGGCCATGGCTGGCCGGCAGCGTGATGTGGATGCTGCGGTAGGTGTCGCTCACGGCGCCTTCGATGCCGTTGATGCTGAAACCGCCTACCTGCACACTCGCCGGCACCGCCACCTCGAAGTCCGCAGTGGCGCCCCAATATCCGACGCTTACCGTCTGGGTGCCATAGGCCGCTGGGTCATAGCCGCTTACAGTGACTCCGGGGTGCAGGCTGCTGCCCGAAAGCACCTCGAAATCGGCGATGTGGCCGTTCCCGAAGTCGGCGCGCAGTTTCGCGCCTGCCATGTCGAGGGCCTCGCCGCGGGCATACTCCAGCTTGGATGGAGGAGTCAGCGTAAGGGTCGGGTTCAGCTGCTCGATCAGGAATGAGTAGATGTTGTTGGCGCGCGCGATGTAGCCGGCCCTAGTCAGGTGTACATGGTCATAGGGGTTGAAGATGGACGTGTCGGCCATGCTCCATGTGTTTTCGTCGATAAGCAGGACGCGATCCCTATAGGCCGCCTCGGCCGCCACGTCACGCTCCCACTGCACGAGTATGTTGGTGCGCTCGTTGTTGTTGGTGTATTCCGTAGGCGGCAGGCATCCGATGGTCGTGCCCATCACTACGATCGGGCGGGAAGCAAGGCCTAGGTAATAATCAAGGTATGTGCGCAGGCTGGTCTTGAAATTCGCTTCCCGCACGGCGTCGCCGCCCAGCCTAGGCCAGTTGCCGTTGTGGGAGTCGTTGCCGCCCATGAGGAAGAGCACGACATCCGGCTGGTAGTCCACGCCGCTTTCGCGCCAGTGCCTGCCGCCGTCCCATGTAATGTAGGGCATCTCGCCGTTAGTGTTGATGCAGGCGCCGGGGAGGCCCTTGTTCAGCACTTGGTAGCCGTTCCCTAAGAGCCTGGCCAGCGTGTTGGGGTAGCTGTCTTGCCCTGCATGGCCGTAGCTTGAATGCGAACTGTCGGAGTAGCCCAGATCGCCGTTGGTGATGCTGTCGCCCACCGCGACGATCTTCAATGTGCGGTCGCCTTCCGGCGGTTCTGGCGGCTCTGGCGGTTCTGGCGGTTCTGGGGTATCCGATGGCGATTTCATGTTGCCCCAGGTGAAGGTGACGTCGCCGCCTGCCGAGGCCGCGCGGTGTACGACCGCCTGGAAGCCCATGATGTATATGCGCCCGTTGGTGGGCAGTTTGTTCACCAGTATGCCGAAGTCCCAGTTGCCGGTCGTGATAGGCATGCTGTGGAGCCTGTATGGCTCAGAGACATGGAACTTCCCGTCAGCCTTGCTGATAGGCGCCCATGCGATGTCGTCTATGGTGCCGTCATCTTTCAGCGCCTGCTTGGTCCAATCCATCCATACGTTGTTGTCGGGGTCGTTGAAGGGCCATGTAGTGCCCGCAAGCCCCAGGCGCCCGTTGCTGTTGTATGTGCCCCGCACGGCCTCTGGGCCTACGAAGCCCCAGTAGGCGCCATTCGAGTTTGGCGTCCGCGCGGCGTTGAAGTAGAGGTCCACCTCATAGCTGGTCGTGTTGCCAGTGGCCAGCCCGGTACCCGTGACCCGGCCCATGCTGCCCCAGAAGCCGCCGCCATTGTTGAGGACCATGACATTGTCGACGCCGCCGTAGCTGCCCGGCGAAATGCCGTCATTGCCCATCCATGAAGCGTTGAAATTGGCGAAGGGGAAACTGTAGTCCGGAGGTTCCATATTGCCCCAGGTGAAGCTGATGTCGCCGCCTGCCGAGGCGGGGCGGCGCACGACCGCCTGGAAGCCCATGATGTATATGCGCGCGTCGGCGGGCAGTTTGTTCACCAGTATGCCGAAGTCCCAGTTGCTGGGCGTGATGGGCATGTTCTGGAGCCTGTATGGCGCCGAGACATGGAATTTCCCGTCAGCCTTGTCGACTGGGGCCCATGCGATGTCGTCTATGGTGCCGTCCGCTTTAAGCGCCTGCTTGGTCCAGTCCATGTTGACGCCGTTGTCGGGGTCGTTGAAGGGCCATGTAGTGCCCGCAAGCCCCAGGCGCCCGTTGTTGTTGTATGTGCCTCTCACGGCCTCTGGGCCGACGAAGCCCCAATAGGCGCCGTCAGAGCTTGGCGTCCGGGCCGCGTTGAAGTAGAGGTCCACATCGTAGCTGGTCGTGTTGCCAGTGGCCAGCCCGGTACCTGCGACCCTGCCCATGCTGCCCCAGAAGCCGCCGCCGTTGTTAAGGACCATGACATTGTCGACGCCGTCATAGCTGCCCGGCGATATGCCGCCGTTTGCCAGCCATGAAGCGTTGAAGTTGGCGAAGTCGAAGTTGTAGGTGGGCGGCTCCATATTGCCCCATTTGAGGGTGATATCGCCGCCTTGCTCTGCCGGGCGGCGCACGACCGCCATGAAGCCCATGATGTATATGCGGCCGTCGGCCGGCAGCCTATTGACCATGATGGCAAAATCATAGTTGGTGGTAGTGATGGGGAAGTCATGCAGCCTATATGGCTCCGAAACGCGGAATTTCCCGTCGGCCTTGTCGATAGGGGCCCACGAGATGTCGTCCAGCGTGCCGTCCTCTTTCAGCGCCTGTTTGGTGTAGTCCATGTTGATGCCGTTGTCGTAGAAGGGCCATGTAGTGCCTGCAAGCCCCAGACGCCCGCGGTTGTCGTATTTCTGGCGCATTTCGTCCGCTGCTGAAGCCGCGAAGGCCCAATAGGCGCCCTCCGAGCCCGGCGTCCTCGCCGCGTTGAAATAGAGATCCACTTCATATTTCGTGTCGGTGCCGGTGGGCAGCCCTGTGCCGGCCGCGCCGATGCTGCCATAAAACCCGCCGCCGTTGTTCAGCACGATAAGGTTGTCGACGCCTCCATAGCTGCCCGGCGATATGCCGCCGTTGTTCAGCCATGCGGGCTGGAAGTAGGCGAAGCTGTATTCCGTGGCCGACAGCGACTGCAGCGGCAGCAGGCTTAGGATCAATAAGAACGAGATAAAGAGCGCTCCTAGGCGTTTCCGCCTTTTGATACGGAATTTGTCCACTTGAGTCCCTCCTGTCATCATATTGAATGATTGTTAAAGGCACGCAGTGCGCACCGCGCCGCAGGCCATGTAGGCTCTGCGGCGCGGGCTGCGCACTATGCCATTATTCGTAGACCAGTTCGGAAATGGACGGATCGGACAGGTTCTCCGAGTTGTACCACTTCGCGCCTGTATCGACGATAGGATCGGAAATGGGTTTGTTGTTTATGGCGTCTACCGCAAGCGACACGGCCTTGTAGCCTATGGAATACGGGTCCTGGGTGACCGAGCCGTAGAACCAGCCGTTTTCGACGGCCGTGCGCTGTGTCTTGCCGGCGTCGAAGCCGATGGCGATGATGTCGCCGTACTTGGCGCCGTCGGCGAAGTCGCTGCCGTCGTTGGACGCGGCCAGTATGCCGCCTGCGCCGTTCTCGTTCGAGCCGTAGATCGCCGTGTACCTTCCGCTGGTGAGCATCGCCTCTGCCGCAGACTTCATGTCGGCCGCAGCGGTAGTCGCGGGCACGGAAACGGTGATGATGACCTTGGCCCCATTGGCGGCTTCCTTCGCGAACTTGTCATGGCCTGTGACCTGGACATCGCCCACGCCGATCAGCTCGGCGAGCTTGTCGATAAAGCCGCTGGTGCGGGAGATGATGGAATCGGATGTGGCATCCTGCGAAAGCACGCCGACATAGATCGGCGCCGAGGCCGAAGCCGAAGCCAGCTTGCTGCTGAAGTCGCTGTTCCTATACAGCTGTTCTGCCGCTACCGCCGCAGCCGCAGAATTGTTCGTGGAGGCGGTGGCGTAGATGGAGCCGGCAGGGGCGTTGGGAACGCCTGAGTCGAAGCCTATGACCGGTATCCCGCTGTTCATGCACGCGGTGAGCTGCTCTGTCACGGACTCTGTGTCAAGGGCAGCCAGCGCTATGGCGGCCGGGTTCTTGTCGAGTGCGGATTTCAGCATATCCACCTGGATCGCGATGTCGGATTCGGTGGGGGGCCCGTCGAAGGTGATCTCGACGCCGAAATCGGCGGCTGCCTGCTCGGCGCCCTTCTTTACGACCTGCCAGAACTGATGCTGGAACCCCTTGGATACGATAGCGATATATGGGACCTCACCGCTATCGGAGCTGGTTGGCTGGCCGTTGTCCCCGGAATCCGCAGGCGGGTTCTCCTGCCCACCGCCCCCGCCGCCGCAAGCGGCCAGCGTGAAGCATAAGAACAGCGCGGTCAGGAACATAGCCAAACGATTTTTACCTAACATGTGCATTCCTCCTTATAAACTACTACTACTGCATAAACTGTCTATAACAACAGGCAACATATTTTGCCTGTACGGACCGATGATTATGGCGGGGCTGCCGCACAGCGCCCGCTGCCTGGAATGGCCCCCTGCCTGAAATGGCCGCCGTCTCTGTGGCAGCCGATCCGCCGCCCAAGCGCCCTGGCGCACAGCGCCCGCTGCCTGGAATGGCCGCTGCCTCTGTGGCAGCCGATCCGCCGCCCGGGGGACGGCCGAAGGCAGCCGCGTTCTGCCCCGGCCGTATGAAGCCGCCATCCCGTAGGCGGCATTTCCCAGACGCCGGCTGAGAGACAGCCGGCGGTTGCGTCCGCCGCCAGCTATCTCCGGAACGCCGTTGCGCCGGCGGCTCTTCCCGACGCCGGCGGCCGGAGACAGCCAGCGGTTGCGTCTTCCGCCGACTGTGTCTCAGCCGCCGTCCCGCCGGCGGATTTTCCCCGCCTCAACGCTCGGCGCTTTTCCTGCGGTAGATATCAAGCAGCACCGCAAGAACTACCACGAGGCCGGTGAAAAATGTTTGATAATGCCCCTGAAGCCCCATCGACATGAGCCCTATTTTCAGGACGCTCATCAAAAAAGCGCCGATGAGGGTGCCGGACATGTTCCCGATACCGCCCGACATGGACGTGCCGCCGATGATGACGGCTGCTATTGCGTTCAGCTCAAGCCCATTGCCGGTACCGGGGATTATGGTGGTATATGTGGAGGCGTAAACGATAGCGCCGAGCCCGCAGTAGAAGCCGCACACTGTGTAGATCAGAGTCTTCCAGTTTGCGACATTGACACCTGAGAGGCGGACCGCCTCTTCGTTGGAGCCTATGGCGTAGGTATAGCGTCCCAGTTTGGTCTTCTTCAGCAGCAGCAGGGATATCAGGAAGAACAGCCCCATATAGATGATGCCGGAGGGGAAGCCGTCCGCCGTCTTGTAGAATATGGCCTTGTAGAGGCCGTTCTCGTCAAAGCTGCTGGGGAAACGCTGGGTCTGGACGCGGGTGACTATGGAGCCGATGCCCTGCGTCATCATCATCATGCCCAGCGTCGCGATGAAGGGCGGCACGTTCAGGCGCGCTATGAGCAGCCCGTTGGCCGCGCCCACGATGGTGGCTATCACCACCACGAGGAACAGGCTGAGCCAGATGTTCACATTGTTATAAAGCAGATAGCCGCCTATGAGCGCCGACATCATCATGTTCGTGCCAATGGAAAGGTCTATGCCGGCCGAAATGATGACGAAGGTTATGCCGAAGGCCAGGAAGCCCACAAAGTATGTGCTGTCCAGGATGCTGACAAAGGTAGAGACAGAGAAAAAGGTCCGGCTTGCAAAGCTGAAAAAGATATACAGGACCACGAGCGCGATTGGGGCTAAAAGGCGTTGTATGTCGAACTTGCGCGTTTTCATCGTATAACCTCCCAGTATGTCATATTAATATCCGGTTTATGTGCCTGCGGCGCCGCCTGTGTCACGGCCCCGCCGGCCAAGGGCTGCGGCGCTGCTGCCCCTATACAGCCCGCCTTCCCCTCAAGTAGGGGCGTTTCAGCCCCTATACGGCTGGCGCCCCCGCCCAATATATCTGCGGCCCGCGCCCTCCGCGCTTCCGCCCCTTCAGCCCCTATACGGCCCTCGCCCCTGCTGCCGGCTGCGGCCGCCCCGCCTCTTGGGGCGCGTCGCCGCCGCCGTTGCGCATAGTGGCGTATTTCATTATAGTTTCCTGATCGGCGTCCTGGATATCCAGGATCTTGGTCAGCCGGCCCTCGCACATACAGGCGATGCGGTCGCTCATGCGCAGGATCTCCGGCAGCTCCGAAGAGATCATGATGATGGATTTTCCAGTTTTTGCCAGTTCGTTCATAAGCGTGTATATCTCGCTCTTGGTGCCGACATCTATGCCGCGCGTCGGCTCGTCGAATATCAGGATGTCGCAGTTGCGTATGAGCCATTTGGCTATGACGACCTTCTGCTGGTTGCCGCCTGAGAGCTTGCGGATAAGCTGGTGCCCGGAAGGCGTGCGGATCTTGATCTGATCGATATAGTCGGACGCCGTGCTGCGGATCCTGGCGTCGTTGACGAAGCCATTGCTCACGAAGAAATCCAGGTGGGCCATGACCGCATTGTCGAACACGGACAGGCCTGTGGCGAGGCCGAAGCGCTTGCGGTCCTCCGAAAGATAGCCTATGCCCGCGCCTACCGCGTCGCGTGGGTTGCGTATGCTGAGCCGCTTCCCGTTGACATGGATCTCGCCGCCGAGAAGCTTGTCGGCCCCGAAGATCAGGCGGGCGACTTCCGTGCGCCCTGCCCCCATCAGCCCGGCCAGGCCGAGGATCTCGCCCTTGTGCAGGCGGAACGACACCCCCTTCACATCCTTGGAGCGGAAGTCCTTGATTTCCAGGACTACCGGGGCGTCGGCGGGCACGCTGTTGACGGTCTTGGGCTCCTCGTAGATCGTGCGCCCGACCATGGCGTGTATGATCTCGTCCAGGTTCGTTTCGGGCGTGTTGAGGGTCACGACGTATTTCCCGTCGCGCATGACCGTTATGCGGTCGGAGATTTCCATGATCTCGTCCATGCGGTGGGAAATATAGACCATGGAGACCCCGTTATCGCGCAGTTCGCACATGATGCGGAACAGCTCGCGTATCTCCGCGTTGGTGAGCGCGGCTGTAGGCTCGTCGAGTATCAGCACAGATGACTCGAAAGAGATGGCCTTCGCTATCTCGACCATCTGCTGCTTGCCGACCGTGAGCCTGCCCACCTCGTCTGTCGGGCTTATGGCGACGTTCAGCTGCTGGAAGAGCTTGCCGGCAGCCTCGTTCAGCAGGCCGTCGCGGAGCAGGAAGCCCTTGCCCTCGCGGCCTATGAAAATGTTCTGTGCCACCGTGAGGTGGTTCATCAGGTTAAGCTCTTGGTGAACGATGGAAATGCCGGCCTCCTGCGCTTCCTTTGGGCCGTGGAAGCGCACAGGCGCCCCGTTGTAGATTATCTCGCCGCTATCTGCGGCATAAATGCCGGTCAGCACCTTCATCAATGTAGACTTGCCTGCGCCATTCTCCCCCACGAGCGCGTGTATTTCCCCGCGCCGCAGGTCCAGGTGTGCGCTGTCGAGCGCGTGTACGCCGGGGAAACTCTTGTCGATATCCAAAAGCTCCAGCACCGCTGACCGATTCGAACCGTTTGTCTCGCCCATGTCCTGCAACTCCCTGTTGTCCGGCGATGCGCCGGCGCCGCAATGGATTATAACTGATGGATGGATGAGTATGGCAAAGTATTGTTTTATGATTATTATAATGTCATCAATAGTAAAGTTCCATTGAATATTTTCCACGAAAAGGGTAAAAATCTATCATTATCATCTGCAGGGGCCGTGCGGCGCGGCCTCTATTTAATATCTTCCACGAAAAGGTTAAAATTCTATTTTAATTGTTTTTTAATATTGCGGATCGGAGTATTTCTTCATATAATAAATAGCAAGGCCGCCGCAGCCAGCGTGCCGGCGGGGCATCCGGCCCCCAGGGCGACATCGCCGCCAATGATCCAGTTGGCGCAGCCGCCCAGGCCGCCACCGCCACGTGATTGCGGATATATTCTAACATTAAGTTTATTGTTCTATAATCTTTGGATCTTGAGTTGGCTGAGGGTGTATCGACTATGGCGGAATGTGCTTACAAAATCATGCTCGTGGATGACGAACCTGAAGTACTGAACTCTATGCTAGAGACGATCGATTGGGGCAAGAACGGCTTTGGCCCGCCTGTCGGCTGCTATAATGGCAAGGAGGCCATAGAGCGCATCGAAGAGGGCTTCATCCCCGACGTGCTGATCACCGACATAAACATGCCTTTGGTAAACGGCCTTGAGCTGACCCAGTATGTGCGCAGGCATTACGAAGACATATTGGTCGTCATACTTTCCGGCTACGACGAATTCTCATACGCCCAGGAGGCCATAAAGCTCCAGGTCTACGACTATATACTCAAGCCCGTCACGCCGATGCAGCTCCAGCAGCTGCTCGTCGTGCTGAGGAGCGGCATGGACGACACCGAGGCCAACGACATGAACGGCGCGGCCAAGCTCGGCGCCATGGATTTCCTGAACCGCCTCATCGAGGGGGCGGTCGCCCCGGAGCAGGCGGAAGAGGAGATGCGGCGCCACCAGATCAGCTTCAAGGGCTGCTGCCATATAGTGGCGCTGCTGGATCCGGACAGGCAGTCCTCGCATTCGCGGGGCGGCAAGGCCCAGGAATACACGAACGAAAACCTGAGGAACTCATTATACGACATATCTGCGGAGCTGCTGGAGCACAACACGCAGATACTGACGGTCAGGGACAAGAAGGGGCGCACATACCTGATCGCGAGCGACGCGATCGCCTCCGGGGCGGCCGTCATCATGAAGTCGGCCCTGGCCCAGATCCTGCGGGTGTTCTCGGAGCGTTCGGGATGCACGGCCTCAGCGGGCGTGGGGCATGTCGCGATGTCGCCGCAGGCGATCTGCAAATCGGCGGACGAGGCCGCGGGCGCGCTGGACGACCGCTTCTATTACGGCGGCTGCAACATACTGAACGCGGGCGAATACCCCATCGTCACGGCAGAGAAGTTCGATTTTTCGAGCTTCGAGCGGATGTTCGAAAATGCCGTGCAGCAGCTTGACGACAAGGGGGCCTTTTCGGTCCTGACCGCCATGTTCGAGCGGATGAAGGTGGTGAAGCTGCCGATAATGCAGTGCGCCAAGAACTGCCAGCGGCTGATAGTGCCCTTCATACGCTTCGCGTCGGGCATCATAGGCGAGAAGGAGAACGTACTGCTTGAGGAGGCATGGGATCAGTACGACCTGTACGACGTGGCCTCGCTCGACGAGATGCGCCATATGACACAGGGCTTCTGCGAGCACGTCTTCGAAGTCATGAACATGGTATGCACGGATTCCAGCTCCGCGCAGATCCGCAAGGCGGAGAGCTACATCCGCCAAAACTTCTCGAACCCCAAACTTTCACTCAGGATGGTGACAAACCACATAGCCGTAAGCACAAGCTATTTCTCGGCGCAGTTCAAGACGCGCACGGGGCTGACCTTCGTGGAATACCTGACGAATGTGCGCATGGACAAGGCGAAGCAGCTGCTCTCGCTCACGGACTGGCCCACATACGAGGTCGCCGAGGCCGTGGGCTTCGCGAACCCGCACTACTTTTCCGTCGCGTTCAAGCGCCTGACGGGCATGACGCCGAGAGAGTACCGCGAGCAGAACCCGCGGATCCGGGATGAGCACAATGTTCCATAAAATCAGACGCGCCGTGCGCATGAACAGCATAAAAGCGAGCATGCTCCTGTATTTCATGGGCCTGATACTCATCACAGTGCTCGTCATGACAGCTTCGGGATACAGGTATACGGTCCAGGACGCAGAGGCGCTGACCCGCAACTACACCATGCGCTTATTGAAGGATATCAACGGGAACATCGATTCCTACATATTGAATATCAAGAGCATGAGCAGCGTGGTGGTCGAGGACGGCGACATATGCGCCCTGATGACGGAGTTCAACAGGCTGAAGGGCGAGACGCCCTCCACAGCCGGGCAGGCGGCGCTGCAGGCGCTGATATCGCGCGCGGCCCTGCACATGAGCACCCTGGCCAAGACGCGGAGCGACATTACCAATATCGCGGTAATATCCAAATACGGCGATGTCGTGCTCAGCGACGGCAGCAAAACCTTGAACGCCTATTCGGACTACAACCTGATGGACTGGTATCTCAAGCCTATGTCATACAAGAATGACATAGTGGTATCGCCGTCCCACGTGCAGCGCCTGGTAAAGGGCGAATACAAGTGGGTGATCTCCGTCTCTAAGGCGATCCTGGATCCGATCACAGGCGATGTGATAGGCGTCATGCTGATCGATCTGAACTACCGCAGCATAGAGGATATCTGCGAGAATGTCCAGATCGGGCGCAATGGATATATATACCTGGTGGACGCGAAGGAGAATTTCATTTACCACCCCCAGCTGCCCCTGATATTTTCGGGCGTGAAGCATGAAATGCCGAAAAATGTGTTCGAAGCGTCGAGCCAGGGGGGCTATGCGCGGATGTACCCTGAAAACAAGATATACCTGCGCGACGATTCCGAGATAACGGGCTGGAGCGCGGTGGGGGTCATCAACACCAAGGAGCTTGTGGTCAACAGGGAGAGAGTGATCAGGTACTATATGGTGCTGATCGCCGTCATGCTCGTATTCTCCGCGCTGGCCGCCGTCATGATATCGACCAACATAACGAAGCCGATCAAGCGCCTAGAGGCCACCATGCGCCGTGTGGAGCAGGGCGATCTGGGGGTCTGCGCCGAGATAGAGAGCGACAGCGAGATCGGGCGCATGGGGGGCGCGTTCAACGCGATGATCACCCAGGTGCGCGGCCTGATGGAGCGCATGGTTTCAGAAGAAGAGGAAAAGCGCATCAGCGAGATCAAGGCGCTTCAGGCGCAGATCAACCCGCACTTCCTGTACAACACGCTCGAAACCATAATATGGATGAGCGCCTCTGGGAAGAACGACGAAGTCGTGAGGGTGGCAAGCGCATTGGCAATGCTCTTCCGCACCAGCATAAGCATGGGCGAGAGCCTCGTGACCCTCGATGTGGAAGTCGAGAACATCAAAAGCTATCTGACAATACAGAAAATGCGCTACAAAGACAAACTCGACTATAATATACACATACCCATGGCCCTGCGCCGCCTGATGCTGCCCAAGCTGATATTGCAGCCCATCGTGGAGAATTCGATATATCATGGGATAAAGCCACGCGACGAAGGCGGATGCATAGCCATATGCGCCCGCCGGGAGGGAGGGCTTCTGATAATAACAGTGCAGGACAACGGCGTGGGGATGACGCCGGAGCAGGCGGCCAACCTCTTCCTGCCGAAGCAGTGCGATTCGGGCGGCATAGGCTTCCTGAATGTGCACAACCGCATCAAGCTGATCTTCGGCGAGGAATACGGCCTGCGCTACGTAGAGTCCAAGGAGGCCGGATCCCAGGTAGACATATACCTGCCAGCGGTCGAGGGCACGAACGGCAACGGCAACGGCAACGGCGCGAATGGCGCGCCAAATGGCACGAACGGCGCGCATGGCGGCACGAATGGCATTTCTGGCGGCGCGAACGGTGCGGCGGCTGGCGCGAAAGGCGCGTATAACGGCGCGAATGGCATCTCTGATGGCACGAACGGCAAAGGAGGGCGGAGATGAACAATTTCATCACCCGTTATGTCGGCCTGATGCTGCTGTTTGCGATAGTCGCGGCCGTCATAACATATATACCATGGCTGGACCCGTCCAAGCCGGAGATGATGGAAAAGGAAACGCAGGAAAAGCAGTACCGCGTGCAGGTCGTGCTGAAAGCGCGCGCGAACCCGCCGGACTTCTGGCGCATAGTGGAGCAGGGCCTGAAGATGGGGGGCGACGAATTCAATGTGAACTACACCGTGCGCGGGCCGAGGACCGAAAACGACATCGACACACAGATCGCCATGGTGCGCGCCGCGATCAAGGAGAAGCCGGACGTGCTCATACTGGCCGCAGGGGATTTTGAGCGCCTGGTGCCGGTCTGCGAGGAAGCTGTAGGCGCCGGCATACGCCTGATAATACTGGACAGCGACGTGAACTACGACAAGAAGCTGTGTTTCGTGGGTACGGACAACTACGAGCTGGGGCGGAAGCTGGGCGGGCTGGTCGAGGACATCATGGAGCCAGGGGGGCTCTTCGGGGTAATAGGCCATGTCGAAAGCAGCTTCACGGCGATGGAGCGCAAGCGCGGGCTTATGGACGCGCTGGATGGCACGGAAGGGCGCATGGCCGGGCTGCGCTTCTGCGGCGGCTCGGTGGACAGGTCGCGGAGGCAGACCATAGAGATGATAAAGGAGAACCCTGGGATCACCTGCATGGTCGGCCTGAACGAAAGCTCGGCGCTAGGCATATGCTTCGCGCTGGACGAGCTGGGCCTGGCCGGCGACATACGCGTCGTGGCCTGCGACAGCTCCGAGACCCAGATCCAATATATAGAAAGCGGGATCATACAGTCGGCCGTGATCCAGAACCCCTTCAATATGGGTTATCTGAGCATGAAGGCGGCCGTGCAGATCATGAACGGCGAAAAGGTCGAGCCGTACATAAATACGGGCAGCGTGGTGATCAGCCGGGACACCATGCGTAGGCCGGAGAACCAGAAACTCCTGTTCCCATTTATTGATGAGAACCAGTGAGTGTGGGGCCGGCGAGTGGCGGGCGGTCTGTGCGAGCGGGCAGCTAGGGCGAGCGGGCGGTGGCCGGTAAGGGCGGAGCGAGTGGCCGGTAAGGGCGGAGCGAGTGGCCGGCGCGGATTACGAAAGAGAGGGATGAGCTTTGGGCAGGAATGTCATGGCCTTTGACTTTGGGGCTTCCAGCGGGCGCGCGATCTTGGGCGCCTTCGACGGCAGGAAGCTTGCGATGGACGAGATACACCGCTTCGAAAACAATCCGGTGTATCTGAGGGGCACCTATTACTGGGATTTTCTGGCATTATACCGCGAGACCCTGAACGGGCTGGCGGCGGGGCGCGAAAGCGGCTTCGACAGCATTGGCATAGATACATGGGGCGTGGACTTCGGGCTGCTGGACAGTAAGGGAGACCTCGTCCAGAACCCTGTGCATTATCGGGACGCGCGGACCAAGGGCATGGTGGCGGAACTACAGGAGAAGGCGGGGCTGGACCTGCATCTGAGGACGGGGACGGAGACGATGGAGATCAATACGGCCGTCCAGCTTTACGCGCTGGCAAAATGCTGCCCAGACCTGCTTGAGCGGGCGGGCGGCGCGCTGATGATGCCGGACCTCTTCGGGTACTTCCTGACAGGCGCCAAGACGGCGGAATACTCCATAGCCTCGACGACCCAGATGCTTGACCCGCATTCCGGGCAATGGGACAAGGGGCTGGCGCAGGCGATCGGCATAAAGGACGGCCTATTCCCGGATGTCGCGCCTTCCGGGGGCGAGCTGGGCAGGCTGCTGCCGGAGATACAGAAAGAGCTGAACATCGGCGGCGCCCGCGTCATATCGGTGGCGGGGCACGACACGGAGAGCGCCATTGTGGCGGTGCCCGCTGAAGAGGAAGACTTCTTCTACATATCGTGCGGGACATGGTCGCTGATGGGGACAGAGCTGCGCGCCCCCATAATAAATGAAGGGACTGCCCGCATGGGCGTCACCAACGAAGGCGGCTACGGCGGGCGGATACAGTTCCTGAAAAACCTCGCGGGCCTATGGCTGCTGCAGGAGGCGCGCCGCCAATACATGCGCGAGGGCAGGCCGTACGGCTACCCGGAGCTTGGGCAGATGGCGCTCGGCGAGAAGCCATTCGCCTACCTGATCGACCCGGACGCGCCAGAGTTCGCGCCGCCAGGCGACATGCCTAGGCGTATAAGGGGATTCTGCGAGCGCACGGGGCAGGGCTCGCCGGAACGACCCGGCGAGATCGCCCGCTGCATATATGAAAGCACCGCCCTGAAATACCGGCTGGCCTTCGACGGGATCTGCGCCCTGACAGGCAAGGATTACAGCCGGGTGCATATGGTCGGCGGGGGGACGAAGGCGGGCATACTCTGCCAGATGGCGGCCAACGCCCTGGGCAGGGAGCTGGCGGCAGGCTCCCCCGAAGCGACTGCCATAGGCAACATAGCCGTGCAGCTGATATCGCTGGGCGAGCTGGGCGGGCTCGGCGAGGCGCGGGCCATGGCCAGGGAGTCCTTCCCCGAAACGGTCTACAGCCCGCAGGACGGCGATGCCTGGCTTGAGGCGCTGGACAGGTTCCGCGGCATTGTGGGGCGCGCGTAAAGCGCCCGGGCCCAGCCGGCCTATGCTGGCCGCAGGGCCGCCAGGACGCAGCCGCGGCGATGCCCGGCCGCAGGGCTGCCAGGACCGCAGCCGCGGCGATGCCCGGCCGCAGGGCCGCCAGGACGCAGCCGCGGCGATCCCCGGCCGCATCCGCGATGGACAGAGGCGCCCACAGGCGGGGCGCGATGAAAGGAGTATGATCATGCTCAAAGGGATACCTGAAGTATTGCCGCCGGAACTGCTGAAGATCCTCATGGAAATGGGCCACGGCGACAGGATAGTCATAGGCGACGGGAATTTCCCCGCCGCAGCCGTCGCCAAGCGGCTTGTGCGCTGCGACGGCAATGGCGCCGAAGAACTGCTGGACGCGATCCTGGGGCTCATGCCGCTGGATTCCTACAGCCAGTGCCAAGTGGGCCTGATGAAGGTGGTGGACGGCGATCCGTACAAACCGGAGATATGGGGGCGCTATACAGA
>JAIRSA010000133.1 GCA_031255695.1 Eubacteriales Family XIII. Incertae Sedis bacterium
GGGTCGCTGTTTTCCTTATGTGTCGCCTTGTCTTCGACGAAATAGCGCTCGAACGTGGCCATCTTGTCCTTGCCGAACAGGGGCGACTTGCTGCCGCACCAGAGATACCACAATATATCCGTGTCATCCTCCCCGCCGCCCCTGAACCGCGCCTTCCTCACGCGCCCGTCGAGATAGTCCATATAGGCCTTTCCCGAAAGGGCGCCGCCCCCGAAGTCGGCCGCCTCGAAACCGCCGTCTGCATTGAGCGGCACACAGCCGTGGTAGAGCAGGTTCCCGTTCACCTCTTTGTACATCGAGCCCTTCCTGAACAGGCATCCGATATGCTTCTGCAGTTTCTCGCTCTTGAGGAAGGATGCCTCCAGCGTACGCATGAGCTCATGCTCCTCATTGGTCAGGGCATACGGCGCCCCGGCGTTGACAGTGGGCAGGCTGCTGTCTTTGAGCGGGTATGCATTGCCGCCAATGCGCACCGTGCCATTTTCAAAATCTATCTTGTCCAAAAGCAGGCGATCGTCCATCCCGAATTCGGGATGCGCCATTATGCGCTGCCCCTCGACCTTGAGCTGTATTACCGTGATCGCCTTGTGCATCTTCGCGGCAAGCTCCGGGTTTACGGGGTCGTACATATTCCTGTCCAGAAGGTGCGGCCTGAATAGCCGGCACGGGTCGCCATAATAGACATCCAGCGCGAAGGCCGAGAGCGATCTAAGGTTTATCCCGTAGCCGATCTCCAGCATGTCGAAGTTGTTGTAGCTGATGTTCTGCCTTATCACATTGGCGATGCAGGCCCAATTGCCGGCGGCCGCGCCCATCCACACTATGTCATGGTTGCCCCACTGGAAATCGACGTCATGGAAATCCATCAGATAGTCCATGATTATGTCGGGGTGGGGGCCGCGGTCGAATATGTCGCCGATTATGTGCAGCCGATCGACCGCCAGCTTGCTGATGGTCTCCGTCATTTCCATTATGAAGGCCTCCGCAATGCGGCATTCGAGCAGGGAATTTATGATGCTTTCATAATAATTGGCGCGGTTGCCCTCGTCGTCCGCGTTCAGGAGCTCGTCCATTATGTAGCGCGATTCCACGGGCATCCGCTTCCGCACCTTGGATCTCGTGTATTTGGTCGATACCAAGCGGCACACCTCGATGAGCCTGTATATGCTCACCCTGCACCAATCGTCGAAATCGTTCTCGGTCTTCCTGCGCCTGTCGATTTCCGCCTCCGTGTTGTAGATGAGCGAGGCCAGGCTGTCCCGCTCCGAATCGGACAGCGTCTTGCCGAATGCCTCGTCGATCTTCTCGCGTATTATCCCGGACGCGCTCTTCACCATGTGGATGAAGGCCTCGTGCTCCCCATGGAGATCGCTCAGGAAATATTCCGTGCCCTTTGGCAGGTTCAATATGGCGTTCAGGTTCACTATCTCCGAAGACGCCTTCCTGATATTCGAAAATTCCCTCGCCAATAATTCCAGATAATGTCTGTCAGCCATGGCATTAGCCCCCCTTGCTACCTCCTGCCCGCTTCTCCGCCGCTCTGCCGTTTTTCAGGTCCGGCACGATAATGCGGAGGCGCGGCACAGTGTTTTTGACTATGAATCCCACCAGCACGCCGCTAATGACGCTCAGTACGAGAAGCACCGGCAGATATGCAAACATCCCTATATTTTCCAGCACGACGCAGGACGCGATGATCTGCCCTGTGCTGTGCGCCGCCGCCCCGGCCACGCTGACCCCTATGGGGCTTATGCGCTCGCCGAGGGCCTTTGCCAGCAGGTACATGACGGCAAAGCTGAGCAGGGATCCGCTCAGGCTGTATATCAGCGACGACGGGCCGCCCGTGAGCATGGACATGAGCAGGCACTTCAGCAATACCAATATAAGCGATATCCTAAACCTGAATATGTATATGGACACCAGCACGACTACATTGGAGAAGCCGAGCCGGGCCCCAGGCACTATGAAATCCAGCGGTATCAGCCGCTCCAGGACGCCGACGGCCAGGATGAAGGCCAGGAACACGCCTGTCAGCGCGACCTCCCCCCGCTTTATAGCTGATTTTGAGCGATCCCTATGCTCCAATTTGCGCTCCTTCCATGGATGGCGGCGGACCATGCCAAACGCCTACTGTGCCATTACAAAACGTTCATCCACTATTTTCACTGCGCCTTCCAGCCCAGGCGTCACATATATCTCCTTATCTTCGGTTATGAACACCCCCTCCAGGCCGGCGCCCTGAAGAAGCGCCATCCCCTGTTCAAGCCCAAGTATGAAGCAGGATGTCGAGTAGCCGTCGGCGCCGCCTGAAGAACTGGCGACCACGGTGACTGACAGAAGCCCGCTGTCGGCCGGATACCCCGTCTTCGTGTCAATCAAATGATTGTAGAGCCGCCCCCCCTCCTCGAAGAAATTCTCATAGCCGCCCGACGTGACCGCCGTAGCGTCGCTGAGGCTGAGGCTGCACACGATCCCGCTCTCGCCTACGAGCGGCGTCCTGATCCCCACGCGCCAGTCGGTTCCGTCCGGTTTGCTGCCGACAACATAGATGTTGCCGCCCATGTCGACGATGGCATGCCGTATCCCCGCATCCCTAAGCGCCGCAGTGACGCGGTCGCACGCATACCCCTTCGCTATCGCGCCCAGATCCAGTTTCATGCCCTGCGACGGCAGCCGCACGCCATTCGGCGGCATCAGCTCGATCATCCCGTAGCCCACCAATGGCAGCTTTTCCTGCACCTCTTCAGGCGAAGGGAGCCTGGCGAACTCCCCTCCCACCTTCCACAGATCCATGACGGGGCCCACCGAAATGTCGAACGCGCCCCCGGAACGCTCCGAAAACGCTATCGCCTCCTCGATCAGCCCATACAGCTCGTCCGAGACAAAGGTATAGTCACCACCGCTGTTGCGGTTTATCTCCGAGACTTCGCTGGACTCGCTGTTCACCGACATCCTCCCGTCAATGCCCTCGATCGCCTCAAAGCACTCATCCAGCAGCGCCTCAGCCCTAGGTCCGTCAAAATCCTGATCATATATGGCAATGGATATCACCGTGCCCAGGTAGCCTGTCTCTATCCTCGAAATAGGCTCGCTGGCTTCGCGCGCCTTGCCATCGCTGCCTTGCGCCCCTTCCCCCGCAATGCTTTCCGGAGGGCTGGCGCCTTGAGTGGAACAGGCCACAGCCAATGCCGCAGACATCAATACGGCGGCCAACGCGCAAAACCTCGCCCTGTTTGTTATCATACCCATACAATAATGCTCCTATTCGTTTTTTGTTGCGCCCATGCCCGATTGGACGCCTGGGCTGAATCATGGAGGGCCAGCGGCGGCACAACAGCAGCGCCGATTAGCCATGCCGAACCCATATATACACTTTCCCTGTTAAATGATATCACAGCAGCGCGGAAAACTGAATCATTTTCTTTGTAATTGATTTCAGAAATTTACGCCGCAAAATCCGCTGTTGTGTTTTACGGGGAATCGGGGTATGCTATTATTGCCCCGCGATTCAAGCGGATCATCCAGCCAGCGGGGCAATATCCACACGGCGCAGCAAACGCATAGAAAGGGAGTGGTCTTATGGCAAGATGTTTGGTCATTGTCGATTTTCAGAACGATTTCGTATCAGGCTCGCTCGGATTTGACGGGGCGGCGGCCCTGGACGCCCGGATCGCCGAAAAAATACGGAAATACCGCAAGGGCGGCGACACCGTCGCCTTCACCTTCGACACCCACGGCGGCGACTACCTCAAAACGCAGGAGGGGCGCAACCTCCCCGTCCCACACTGCATCGAGGGCACGGCGGGGCATGAGCTGTTCGGGGAGACGGCTACGCTGATCAAGGATTCCGATCCGCGCTTCCGCAAGCCCGCCTTCGGCTCCGGCGAACTGTATGAATTCCTGAAAGCCACGCCATTCGAGAGCATCGAGCTTGTGGGGCTGGTATCCAACATCTGTGTCATCTCCAATGCCATACTCGCGAAAACCGCGCAGCCGGAGACGCCCATAATCGTGGATTCAGACTGCACCGCCAGCCACGACCCTGCGCTGCACGAACAGACGCTCGCTGTGATGAAGGGGCTGCAGATCATGGTAGTCAAAAAGGGCGAGGATGGAATTTTACCGCCGGAAATAGAAACTTCATAAATTTTTGCGCAGGGGCTTGACATATATGGCGATTATGTATATAATTAACATTGTTGACATTATATGTATTCATGGCTTCTATGCCGAAAGGAGTATTCTATGAACAGCGTAAATCTGATAGGGCGTTTGACAAGGGATCCTGAGATGCGGAAAACCGATGAGGGCAGGAGCATCTGCACGTTCAGCCTCGCAATCGACGACATCCATTCCAAAGACGATCGGGCGGATTTTTTGCGGATCACCGTTTTCGGCAATCCCGCCGATCTATGCGAGCGCTACCTGCGCAAAGGCTTCCTCGCAGGAGTGACCGGGCGGCTCAGAAGCGACAGCTACACTGACTCTGAAGGGATAACGCGCTCTTCTGTCAAAGTTGTCGCGGACAATGTCCGCTTCCTCCAGTGGCCGGAGCGCAACGGGGGCAGCGAAGGCGGCGAAGAAGCAGCCGATTCTTGATGCCATGGCCAAGCAGATGGCTGCCGCATATACCCATATGCAGGCGGCCATCTTTGCGAGATGGGCGTTGCCAAACAGCCGCAAATGTGCTATTATTTATGAAAGGAGCCGCTTGAGGCAACGCGGCACACGCTTTTGACGGACAGGATGTCGCTACAGTATTACGAGCTGCCCAAGCTGCCCCAGACGGTCAGCACGAATGACGCGCTTCAGCTGTGGCTCAAGCTGTTCGACGCGGACACAGAAGAGGAACTCCAGAAAATCGAAAAAATGGAGGTGCCGGTTATGCAAGAGGCCATCAACGCGTACCGCAGCGTTACGGCTACGAAAGAATTCAAGGTCTTGGAGCGCATGCGTTCCGACGCCCGTCGGAACGAGGCGTCAGCATTGCTCAATGCCAAATGTGAGGGGCATCGCGAGGGGCATCGTGAGGGGCGTCGTGAGGGGCATCGTGAGGGGCATCGTGAGGGCGAAGCGCATTCGGACGCAAAATGGCAGGGCGTAGTCGCCGAGAAAGAAGCGGAGATTGCGCGGCTTCGCTCCATGCTCAAAGAGAGGTAGGCACACAGCAACGCGGATTACGCATGAACGAACGAACTCCAGAAAATAAATTTTCGAAAATTATTGACAGCTTGCAAAATTGCAGGTAAAATAAATTTACGCTGTCCATCGGCCATAGGTGGGCGGCGCAAACCGATGACGCGGGGATAAAGATGTGACGTGCAGTTACAGAGAGCCGGGTAAGCTGAGATTCCGGTACGACGCAGCGCATCAAATGGGCCGCCGAGGGCGCAGTGAAAGATTGCTTGAGCAATAGGCATTCGAGTATTCTGCGACGTGACGCATACGTTAGTTGCGAGGAATATGTCAGTATTCTGCAAAGTGCGCGGGCAAAACCCGCGAATCAAGGTGGCACCGCGGGATTACCCGTCCTTGACGACAATTTGTCAAGGGCGGTTTTGTTTTTTTGCGGAACGGAGGTGTAACATGATAAGGCCTGATTTAGCAGAAGCACGGGAGCTGTCGAGAGGCAGCACGCTTGTCCCCATCGCGATGGAACTTTATGCCGATCTTAAGACGCCTGTAGAGGTGCTTCGGACGGTAACCGCCGATGGGCAGGACGCGTATATATTGGAGAGCGCGCCCGGCGGCGAAAACTGGAGCCGCTACACATTCATCGGCTACGCGCCCGTCATGGAGGTCTATGGGGCGGCCGGCCGGGTGTCGATTGCCGAAAACGGCAGGGTGGCCGTGCGCGAGGGCGATCCGCACGAGATCCTGAAGGCCTTGGCGCGTGAGCGCAGAAGCCCCCGGATCAAATATATGCCGCCGTTCACGGGCGGCTTCGTCGGCTATTTCTCCTACGAATACTTTTCGAACATCGAGCGCTCCCTCATCCTTGGCGGCGAGGACGATATGAAAATGGGTGATTTCCGCCTCATGCTCTTTGACAAGGTCATAGCGTTCGACCATTTCAGGCAAAAGATATCGCTGATCGTGAACATCAGCACAGACAATATTGAAAAGAGCTATATCGAGGGGGTTACGGCGCTCAAGGACATGGAGAGGCTGCTGCTTTCAAGCACCCCGGCCAGGGGCGAGGCCGCCGCGCAAGCCGATTTTTCGCCCACATTCACGCGCGAAGCCTTCTGCGCGGCAGTGGAGAAGGCCAAATCCCACATACGCGAAGGCGACATATTCCAATGCGTCCCTTCCATCCGCTTCGACTCGCCGTACGCCGGAAGCCTGCTGCCCGTCTACAGGAAGCTCCGGACAATCAACCCGTCGGCCTATATGTTCTACATGCGCTTCCATGGGCTGGAACTCGCCGGCGCATCGCCCGAAACGCTCGTTTCGCTGAAGAGCGGCACCGTGAGCACCTACCCATTGGCAGGGACCTGCCCGCGCACAGAGGGCGATGCCGAAAACGAGGCGCTGATCGCCAAGATGCTCAGCGACGAAAAGGAGCTTGCGGAGCACGACATGCTCGTCGATCTGGGGCGCAATGATATTGGCAAGGTATGCCGCTTCGGCAGCGTGAAGGTCGAGGAATACAGGAGCGTCAAAAAGCTCTCCCATGTGTGCCATATAGCGTCGCGGGTGACAGGGTCCCTGCGCGAAGGCCTTGAGCCGCTTGACGTCATGGCGGCCGTGCTCCCGGCCGGCACCCTCTCCGGCGCGCCAAAGAAACGCGCATGCGAGATAATCGGCGAGATCGAGCAGAAGAAGCGCGGCGTCTACGGCGGCGCCGTCGGCTATATAGATTTCACGGGGAATATGGATCTGTGCATC
>JAIRSA010000207.1 GCA_031255695.1 Eubacteriales Family XIII. Incertae Sedis bacterium
CAGCATGGCCATGACCTGCGCGCGCGACACATGCGCCATATAGAGCGGCGTTATGATATAGTTCCACAGCAGCATCATGGCCGTCATGGCCAGGACGCCGGCTGCGAGGCCTATCACCGCGCCCGTCATGGTCTGTTTCCTCTTGTAGACGAATGCGGCCACGCAGGCGAACGAGAATGTGGATATCACATTCATGATCAGACCTATTATGCCCGTATTGCTTATCGTCAGGAACTCGGCGCAGGATACCACGACCGAGATGAGCAGGGCCGTAAGCGGCCCGAAGATCAGCCCTCCGATGACGGTCACGACATCTGCCGGATCGTAGCGCAGGAAGCCCTCCACCGCCGGTATCGAATGCGACAGCAGCATCAATATATATGCTACCGCGCTGAGCATGGCGATGGTCGTGATCTTCTTTGTCCTCTCCTTCATATCCGCGGCGCGCACAGTGCTTCGGACGCGCGGCGGCGTGCCGGCGCCCGTCTCAGACTCGAACAATGGGTCCATTTTTGCATCGCTGTTCTTGCGTGATTCCATAATAGTTCACCTCCAAAATTTCCAACATAATAACCGCGCCCTGGCCTCGGCCAAAGGCCGGCAAAACCGAATGTGCCGCCAAGCGGCAAAAGAAATCCTGAGGCATTCCACAAAAAAACCCCTTGAAAATCCTATCAAGGGGTTTCACAGCACAAAAACGCACGTGCATGAATTTGTTTCTTTCATCCGGACTATACCGTCGGTACCGGATTCTTACCGGTTCTGTCGGCCCGCAGCGCCTTGCGTAATGCGCCTGGGTGACTCGCGGACTTGTGGCCGTGCCTTATGGCTGGCCCTTCACCGCCGGTGAGGAATTGCGCCTCGCCCTGAAACAGATTTCTTCTGTAAGGAATGGTAACACAAAAGCCGCCGCATGTCAATGGGATGCGCAAAACAATTTTTGGCGGCCCCGGCCCTACGGCTGTCCGCCCCCACATATTAGCCGGACCCTCCAGGGCAACAAGCCTGGCCGGCGGCACCTGGGTTGGCGGCCTTCAGGCTACAGCAGCTCTTTCCTTGTGAGGTTGATGCGGCCCTGGCTGTCGATCTCGTAGACCTTGACCTTCACCATGTCACCGACGCTCACCACATCCTCGACCTTCTCTACCCGCCTGTTCTCCATGCGGGATATGTGCAGAAGCCCTTCCTTGCCTGGCAGGACCTCTACGAAAGCGCCGAAGTTCATAAGCCTTGTCACCTTGCCTTCGTACACTTCCCCGACTTCGACATCCTTCAGCAGCAGCTCGATGGCCGCAACGCCCTTTTCTGCCGAGGCCATATCCGGGGCCGCGATGTATATCAGGCCAGTGTCGTCTATGTCTATCTTGACGCCAGTCTCCGCAATGATCTTGTTGATCGTCTTGCCTCCCGGCCCTATCACCGTGCGGATGTCGTCGATATCGATCTGCATGGATATGATCCTAGGCGCATACTGCGAGAGCTCCTCCCTCGGCGCGCGGATCTCCTCCATCATCTTGCCCATTATGTGCATACGGCCTTCATGCGCCTGCTCCAATGCGTCCTCAAGTATCTGCTTGGACAGGCCGTGGACCTTTATGTCCATCTGTATGGCAGTCACGCCTTCGGCAGTGCCGGCCACCTTGAAGTCCATATCGCCAAGGAAATCCTCCATGCCCTGTATGTCGGATAATATGGCGATCTTGCCGTCGCGCTCGATGAGCCCCATCGCGATGCCTGCGACGGGCGCCTTGATCGGCACGCCGGCGTCCATGAGCGCAAGCGTGCTGCCGCACACCGACGCCTGGGACGTGCTCCCATTTGAGGAAAGCACTTCCGATACCACGCGGATTGCATACGGGAAATCCTCTTCCGTCGGCAGCACAGGTATGAGGGCCCGCTCCGCCAACGCGCCGTGCCCGATCTCACGCCTGCCGGGGCTTCTCATCGGCCGCGCCTCGCCTACGGAGTATGGCGGGAAATTGTAGTGGTGCATGTAGCGCTTCTCCACCTCGTCCCCTATCCCGTCTATGGTCTGCGCTTCGCCGAGCGGCGCGAGCGTGGCGACGGAAAGCACCTGCGTCTGGCCCCTGGTGAAGAGCCCTGTGCCGTGCGCCCTGGGCAGGAAGCCCGTCTCACACCAGATCGGCCGTATTTCCGTCGTCGCCCTGTTGTCCGGCCTTACACCATCGTCTATTATCATGCTGCGGACCAGTTCCTTCTTAATGGCGTAGAGCACGTTCCCGACATCCTTGCCATTGTCGGGGAAGATGTCCGCGAAATGCTCCTTGGTCTCTGCCTCGACTGCGTCGATATTGGCAAGCCTCTCCAGTTTGTCAAATGTCTTTATCGCCTCCAGCATCTTGCCTGACGCATAGCCCTTGACGGCTTCGTCGATCTCCTGCGGCGGCGTGTAGAGCTTTATCTCCATCTTGGGCTTGCCCACCTCGGCGACTATGTCGTCGATGAATTCTATGAGCTTCTTTATCTCCTCGTGCGCGTACATTATCCCGTCCAGTATCTGCGATTCCGGGATCTCCTTCGCGCCCGCCTCCACCATCATTATCGCGTCGCGTGTGCCCGACACCACCATGTGCAGGCTGCTTTTCTCGCGTTCCGGCTGGGTTGGGTTTATCACGAACCTTCCATCCACTATCCCGATGATGACCGAGCCTGTCGGCCCGTCGAACGGTATGTCCGAAATCGAGAGCGCCACCGACGAGCCTATCATCGCGGCCACTTCCGGCGGGCAGTCGGGATCCACGCACATGACCGTCGCGACGACCTGGACGTCATTGTAAAGGCCCTTGGGGAACAGCGGGCGCAGGGGCCTGTCCATCAGCCTTGAATTCAGCACGGCCTTTTCCGACGGCCGCCCCTCCCTCTTGATGAAGCCTCCGGGAATCTTGCCCGCCGCGTACATCTTTTCCTCGTAATCGCAGCTGAGCGGGAAAAAATCTATGTCGGCCCGCGGCTCCTTCGAGGCTACCGCCGTGACGTTCACGACGGTGTCGCCGTAACGCACGGTCACCTGCCCATTCGCCTGCTCGCACACCTTCCCTACTTCGAGCTGCAGCAGCCTTCCTCCGACTGCGGTTTTGTAAGTCTTGTAATCTGTGAATCTCATTAACAACTTCCTCCTGTTAATCTATCTCCAGTTCCCGCGTGGACACGGCCTCCCGCGCCCCGCATCGCAAAAAAACAAAAGCGAGGAGAGTCCCCGCCTTGTTGTTTTCAAGTCTACTTCCTCAGGCCCAGCCGCCCGATCAGGGTCCTGTACCTGTTCAAATCCTTGTTTTTCAAATAATTCAAAAGGTTTCTTCTTTGCCCTACCATCTTCAGCAGCCCACGCCTGGAGTGATGATCCTTCTTGTGGATTTTCAGATGCTCATTCAGATCGTTGATCCTGAATGTAAGTATGGCCACCTGGACCTCCGGCGACCCCGTGTCGCCTTCCTTGGTTTTGTAATCGTCGATAATCTGTGTTTTCTTAGCCTGATCAATCATAACATTTCTCCTTTTCAGTATACACCATATGCCAGGTACCGCGTCGGAGATTCGCGGAACTTAGCGCATGGCAGCTATATGACTTATATATACTAACAAATTTTAACGGGTTTGTAAAGGGGTTACGCCCCGCATTCTTCATAAAATATCGAAAAGTGACAATGGGGACGGTACGCATTGTCACCTGACGCCAGCCATGAATGACAATGGGGACGGTACGCATTGTCACCTGACGCCAGCCAGGCGGCCAAACGCGCCGAATACGCGCTATATTCTGGGCAATGCCCGATGCCTGCGCCCCCTAGGCGCTATGGCATCGGCGAGGGGTTTTTGATGGGAAAAGCTGGCAAAAAAGTGCCCCCTAGGCGCTTATGGCATCGGCGCTTATGTGATTTTCCTGACCGGCACCCAAACCTCGCTGTAGGCATGCCCCTCCTTATTATTGTCCATTATAGTGAATGAAAATGTGGGGATATCCAACACCTCGTAACCGGAAGAAGGCAGCCATTCGGCATAGACGCGGGCCATCGTGTCTTGCAGGGCGGCAGGGAACGGTCCCTCACTGGCGAAGGCCGCCCAAGTGCTGGCCGGCA
>JAIRSA010000078.1 GCA_031255695.1 Eubacteriales Family XIII. Incertae Sedis bacterium
GAGCGCACGGTCTTCTCGTCAAGCATGATCTCGTCTTTGTGGTTATGTAGGACAGCGTGCACAGACTGCCCTTTCTTAAGGAGAGGCGAGATGATCCCGTCAAGCCGGGCAAGCTCGCCTGCGGTAAGGGATATCCCGTCCCTGGACAGCGTAAGCGTCTGCAGGTATGCGCGATGGGCCGCTGCCGCTTCGTAAATGAACTTCTCAAGCGTGCATTTGTTCCTCTGGCCACAGCCATTACATACGTAAGGCGCCAAGGCCAGCCTATTGCAGCCCTCGCGCTTAAAATCGGGGCAGAGGCGGAAGCAGTATCCGCAGCCCCTGCAGTTTTGGCGCCGGCAGCCCTCCTTCTTGCACAGCCTGTACTGCATGCCTGTTCCTGCAATTGTTGAACACCTGCCCAAATGCGCCTGTGCGCTTTGCGCATGAATTCCTCAGCACTTCCCTCGCAACGGTGCTCTTGTCGCGCCCTATGCGCCCCGCGATCTTCCTGAAAGATACATTCTGCTTCAGAAGCCCCTCGATAGTCTTCCTCTCGTCCATAGATAATTGTTTGTACTTTGCCATGGCGGCACCTCCTTGTTTTGATGGGGCGCGCCGCAGCCGCATATTTATATGATACACCATGATCGGCATTGCCAGCTAGTGTAGGCGCGTTATAGGGGCGGGCATAGGATAGGCGGCTTTAGCCGCAGGCCATGCGGGTGGGGCCGCAGGATGAATGAAGTGCCTTGGGGGCGGGATAGAGCCATCCGATGCGGCTACGCCGGCCAGCCCCGCATGATGATGCAGAGCCCCTCGTCACGCCCGTTGCCCTGCCCGTTCTGATATGGAAGCGCTGCCTTCATTCTCCCGCCGGGGCGTCGCCCCGGCCCCGCCCACGTCTGCTCTTTTTTGCGAGCGGTAAGTGCGGCCTGCCCGCCGGGGGCAGTAAGTGCGACGGGGGGCATGGCAAAGGGGCCGCACTAACTTTTTCATCTCAGCGGGCGTTCTTGCGCGAAATATTTATTTCGAAAAAAGTTGACAGTATATCGCCATTGTTATATAATAAGAAAGTCGCCAATAGCTAAAGACACACAAAATCGATTCTTTTGGCGCGTGGCCGGCAGACATCTGGCCGCGTCCTCCTAGCTTAGGGCAGCCAAGCTTGCCGAAGTGGCGGAATTGGTAGACGCACAGGACTTAAAATCCTGCGATCCGTGAGGTTCGTACCGGTTCGATCCCGGTCTTCGGCACCACAACTGGCATGGGGGCAGCGCTCGCGGTTCGCAGTATGGCAGGACGCCTCCGGCCGGCAGGCCCGTAGGCAGCCAGGCGCGATGCGCATCAGGCCAAGCCGCCTAGGCGAATCGCAAACTTAATATCGCGGGGTAGAGCAGTTGGTAGCTCGTCGGGCTCATAACCCGGAGGCCGTTGGTTCGAATCCTTCCCCCGCAACCAAGAAAACAAGCCCGGAAGTGCTGTGAATTCAGCGCTTTCGGGTTTTTGACATTATGCTGCGGCGCGAAAATGGGCAAAATGGGCGCGGCGGGGCCACATGGCGCAAAAAACTTTTAAAAGCCCTGTGGGCGTGGTACAATACAGGCAAGGGATTTTTATAAGATGATGCCGCGCGGCGTTGCGCGGCGGGGAGGTATGGTATTATGGATGATAATGTTTTAGGGATTGCGGGGGATGCCGTCGGCATTAGGGCGCTGGGCGCTGGGATGGCTGGCGCCGCAGGGGCGCTGGGCGCCGGGATGGCTGGCACCGCAGGGGCGCCCCCGAAGGCGGAGGTCTTCATTGTAGGGCACAAGAACCCTGACACGGATTCAATATGCTCCAGCATAGCGTATGCGGCGCTGAAGAACAAGATCGATCCGGGCAGGCATTATGTGGCGAAACGCGCGGGCCGCGTCAGCCGCGAGACGCAGTTCGTGCTGGACTATTTCAGCGCCGGCGCACCGGAATACATAGACGATGTGGGCACACAGATAAAGGACATCAACATCCGCCGGATCAAAGGCGTCCCTGGCGGGATAACGCTGAAGAAGGCATGGGAGGCCATAAAGGCGAACAACATAGTGACATTGCCGGTCACTTCCACAGACGGCAAGCTTGAGGGCCTCATAACGGTCAAGGACATTGTGAAGACTTACATGGATGTCAACGACGCCAGGATACTTTCCGACGCGCGCACCTCATACAACAATATAATAGAAGCCTTGGACGGCGAGCTGCTTCTGGGCAATGGCAACGAATGCATAGAAAGGGGCAAGATACTGGTCGCTGCGGCCAACCCTGACGTGCTGGAGACATTCATGGAACCCGGAGACATTATCATAACGTCGAACCGCTACGAGTCGCAGCTCTGCGCCATAGAGCTGAATGCGGGCTGCATAATAGCGACTACGGGCGCGAAGGTGGCTGACACGATCCTGAATTTCGCCCGCGAGCACAGCTGCGTGGTCATTTCGTCGCCCCACGACACCTACACGACGGCCAAGCTGATGAACCAGAGCGTCCCTGTGTCCTATGTGATGAAGCGCGACGGCCTGGTCACGTTCAAGTCCGACGACTACATCGTGGATATCAAGGAGACGATGTCCAAGCTGCGGCACAGGGATTTCCCGGTGCTGGACAGGCATGGGGACTATTATGGCATGATATCCAGGCGCTTCTTGCTCAACGCCGCGAAGAAAAAGGTGATACTCGTGGATCATAACGAGAAATCCCAGTCTGTGGACGGCATAGAGGATGCGGAGATCATCGAGATAATAGATCACCACCGCATCGGCAGCATAGAGACAATGGCGCCGGTCTATTTCCGCAACCAGCCGGTGGGGTGCACGGCCACGATCATATACCAGCTGTACTGCGAGGCGGGGGTGGTGCCGGAGAAGGGGATTGCGGGGATACTCTGCGCCGCGATCTTATCGGACACGCTCATGTACCGCTCGCCTACGTCCACAAAGGTGGACGAGAGGGCGGCTGGGCAGCTCGCGGCCCTGGCGGAGATCGATGTCGCGGCCTTTGCCGACCTGATGTTCAAGGCAGGGAGCGACCTCGAAGGCAAGCTGCCAGAAGACATATTATATCAGGACTACAAGGATTTCTCGCTGAATGACATAGATTTCGGCATAGGGCAGGCAACGTCGATGTATGCGGATGAGCTCGAAGCCATAAAGGGCATGCTAGCGCCGTATATCGCCGAGGCCTGCGCTGGGGAGAAGACAGACATCATATATTTCATGCTCACGAATATCGTAGATAGCAGTTCGGAAATCATGTATGCCGGGGAGGGGGCCAAAAGGCTGCTCGAAGAGGCCTTCTGCAAGCATGGCATAGGCAGGGAGGGGCCAGGCGGCCATTCCGTGATACTGGACGGCGTAGTGTCTCGCAAGAAGCAGATGGCGCCCGCCATATTGGCGGCAATACAGGAGCCCTGATGGCTGCCGGCAACTAGCCCTGTGAGGCCTTGCAATGAAACAGGGCGGCAAATCAGCCGCAAGATGCCATGGTTTTAGCCGGGGGCCGGGGGGCGGCGCAAGGGGCGCGGAAGCTGGAGCATAGCAGGGACAGGGCTGGATGGAGGGCCGATGGAAAACCAAACAGGAAGCTTGATTGAGAGCCCGATGATCAAGGTGGGCGAGATATTGGAGGCCTTCCGCGAATACGGCTTTGCCCTTATCGCAGGCGGGGCGGGCCTGGACAACAGGGTGGCGAGCGTCTCCGTTCTTGAACTCGACGCGAGCCGCCAGAATCCGGCCTGGTTCATAGGCAATGAGCTGGTCCTGTCTACGCTGCAGGCCTTCCCGACCGTGGATTCGGTGGTAGAGGGGGTGGAGATGCTTGCGTCACGGGGCGTCGCCGCCCTGGGGATCCACCAAGGCGCAGG
>JAIRSA010000232.1 GCA_031255695.1 Eubacteriales Family XIII. Incertae Sedis bacterium
AGCATCGCCAATGGCGCCAGCGAGGCGAACGAAGAGGAATACTACATAAAACAGGCCTATATCGCCAACAGCAAGCAGAGCTTCCTGCTATGCGACACATCCAAGATGGGGAAGGACTATCTCTACCGCACCGCGCCGCTTTCGAGCTATGCGAAGGTGATAACCGAAAGCCGCGAAGCCAATGAGATGTGCCGCAGGGCGATAGAGGGCGCCGGCGCCGGGGGATGACTATGCAGGCAAAAACCATGCAGGCAAAAACCATGAAGGCAATGTCTTTTTAGGGCCAAGGCCGCATGCGGCCGGCCAGGCAGCAGGGCACGCTGCGAAGCGTGGCCCTGGTAATGAAAGGAGAAAAGAGCAAATTATGATCATTGACGCTTCATTGCAGGGACGTATCAAAGAACTGATGTATGATTTTGTGCGGATTTACACGCCCACCGGCACGGCAGGCGAAAGGGGCGCGGAAAGCTTCTATTCAGGCCTATTCGCTTCTATGGACTACTTCCGCGAGAGGCCAGGGCTTGCGGGCATGTATGAAATACCTGGCGACTTCCTGGGCAGATCGGTCCATTGGTGCCTGGTAAAGGGCAAGGGCGACGACACGGCCGTTTTCCTGCACCACTATGATGTCGTGGACACGGACGACTACAGGAATGTGCAGGGGCTGGCGACGGAGCCCGACGCGCTCGCGGAGGCCCTGCGCGAGGGGCGCATATCCATCGACGACGGGGCCAAGCGGGACCTTGAGAGCGGCAAGTGGATCTTCGGCAGGGGCGTGGCGGATATGAAGGGCGGCGCCGCAGTCCAGATGGCCCTGCTTGAGCGCTATGCCGAGGCGGCCGGCAAAGGGGAGCTGCAAGGCAATATCCTGATGGTCGGCGTGCCTGACGAGGAGAATATCTCGGCGGGCGGCAGGGCGGCCCCCCTGCTCCTGAAAAAGCTGAAGGACGAGCACGGGCTGCGTTATGTGCTGGCGATGAACGCCGAGCCGAACGAGCGTGTGGACGACAACGGGAGGCTAGGGCTTTTCATCGGTTCCATAGGGAAGGTGATGCCATTGATCTACGTGCGCGGGAAGCTTTCGCATGCCGGCCTGCTCTACGAAGGGCTCAACTCTATAAAAGTCCTGTCGAAGATCGTTGGCGTGCTCGACGTGGATCCGGAGCTGATCGACGGCATCGACGGCATCGTGTCGCCGGCGCCTACCTTCCTTTATATGAAGGACACAAAGACCGTATACGATGTGTCGCTGCCCGCCGCCGCGAGCGCGTACATGAATGTCATGTTCTTCCGGAAATCCATCGGGGAGATCATGGAGATTGTCCGCAGGCGCTGCGTGGCAGGCTTTGAGGCGGCGATTGCCGATGTGCAGCGGAGTTTCGACGCCTTTAACGCGGCCAGCGGGAATATGGCCCGCGCCCTGCCGTGGAAGGCGAACGTGAAACTCTATTCGCAGATCCGCGAGGAGGCGCTGCGGGATTCCGGCGAGGCATTCGAAAAGGCCATGGCCGCATTGACCGCCAATATCAAGGACAAGGTGGCTGCCGGGGAGATGACCATGGTGGACGCCTCGCACGCGATCATCGAGCATACGCTGCTCTACGTGCGCGATGTGTCGCCCGTGGCTGTGATCGCCCTGATCCCGCCGTACTACCCCGTTGTGCGCAACGCCATGCTTGGGGACACTGCGGAGGCTGCGGAGGTGGACCGCCTGTGCGACGAGGTCATAGGGCGCGCCAAGAGCAAGTTCGGCAAGGAGCACGTGAGGCATCACATCATCGGCATGTCTGATCTGAGCTATTTCATGAAAAACCCTGCGCCTGGCGACAATGCGTATGTCAGCAGCAATATGCTTCTTTGGGAGGACATCTACAGCATACCCTTCGGCGCGGTGGACGAGATCTCCATGCCGGTCATGAATATCGGCCCGCTGGGGAGGGACATCCACGAGTATACAGAGCGTGTGCTTGAGGAGGATCTCCTGCGGCGCACCCCGGACTTGATGGCATTCGCCATCGAGAAGATTCTGAAAATAGTATAGGGGGGAGTTTATGGACGCTATTATTACTGCGGTAACAGATTTTGTATGGGGGCCGCCCCTGATCATCCTCGTCCTCGCCGTCGGCCTGCTGCTGACCGTGGGTTCGGGTTTCTTTCAGTTCAGGCACTTCGGGCATATTATGAAGAACACCTTCGGGCTTATGCTGAAGCGCGACGACAAAGAGGGGAAGGGCCTTCTGAAGCCCTTCCAGGCAGCGAGCGCCGCTGTCGGCAGCGCGGTGGGCGTCGGCAATGTGGGCGGCGTGGCCACTGCCATTGCCACGGGCGGCCCAGGCGCCGTATTCTGGCTCTGGGTATGCGCGCTCATCGGCATGATGACCAAGTTCACCGAGGTCACGCTGGCCGTCCATTACCGGAGCACTGACTCGGACGGCAATCCCTACGGCGGGCCCAGCTATTATATGGAAAAGGGGCTCGGAGAGGAAAAGGGCTTCAAGCTCTGGGGCATACCGGCCGTCATATTCGGCGGCGGCATCTTCGCCACATTCTTCTTCTCCGTGCAGAACTACACGGTTTCGGAAGCGGTATCATCTACATTTGGCATCAATATGATCGTCGTCTCTGTGGCCTTCTGCATCCTGGCCATGGCCGTCGTGCTTGGCGGCATCGCGCGCCTCGGCAAGGTCGCCGAGAAACTGGTCCCGCTCATGTGCCTCTTCTATGTCGTGGGCGGGCTTTTCGTCATATTCAGGAATGTCGACAATCTGCCCAGCACCTTCAGGCTGATCTTCGAATCGGCCTTTACGGGCACGGCGGCTGTAGGCGGCTTCTTGGGCGCGGCTTTCATGCAGGCCATGCAGACCGGCGTGGCGCGGTCCGTGTACAGCAACGAGGCCGGCTGGGGGACTTCGCCCATGCTACATTCCACGGCCAAGACCCCGCACCCTGTCAAGCAGGGCCTGTGGGGCAGCTTCGAGGTGTTCGTGGACACGATGATCGTCTGCACCATCACCGCCCTCGCGATCATAAACACGGGCGCATGGTCGTCCGGGCTGGCCGGCGCGGAGCTCACGCTTGAGGCCTTCGAGATCAATATGGGTTTTGCCGGGCGCGCCGTGGTGGCGATCAGCATATTCCTGTTCGGCGTGACGACGGAGATCGGCTGGTACGCGTATTACGAAATATTGCTGCGGCACCTGCTGCGCAAGCGCCCCAAGCTCAAGGACAACATCCTCAAGGTGTTCCGCGTGGTGTTTGCGTTCCCGTCAATGCTGATCACGATATTCGCGGTGGTATATGGCATGCCGAGCGGCCTGATATGGTCCATAGCCGACGTCATCACGGGGATCCCGACCTTCGTCAACCTCCTGACCGTGCTGTTCCTATCCCATCGCTTCTTCGCGCTGCTGCGCGACTACAAGGCGAGGAACATGGGCATAGGCACTATAGACCCAGGCATGTGCCTGTTCTATGAGGACAAGCTGGGGATACGGCGGGGCGAGGCATAAAGGCAAGGCCGCCGGCCTGCGCCGGCCTTAATGTCAAGGGCCGGCATTTCGGATATAATTTTTCTAATCGGCTGAATCGCCTTGATTTAGCCGATTTTCTCGTTCAGTGTATTATGTACAGTGTATTATGTACTCCGTGCCAAGGACAATATGGATTTCAATATTTTCTTGTATGATTCACTTTCATGTGCTATAATCTGTATCAGATGGAGAAACCTTTATTGGGAGGCATGGAAATGACTTGGACAGAGTATATGCGGAAAGTCCGGCGAGAACTTGAAATGAGCCAGGAGGCTTTGGCGAAAGAACTATGCGTCAGCTATTCCTCTATCAACCGCTGGGAGAAAAAACAGGTTGCACCAAGCAAACTCGCCCGCAAGAGCTTCCTCGACTTCTGCAAAGCGCGAAATATACCGATACCGCCTGAAATCCTTGAAGATGGCGAGCGAGTAAGATAGCAAATATGCACCGCGAACACCCAAGCGCCATTTTACTTCGTGGCGCACAGTCAAGGGGCAAGCGGTTGCATTTTCGCTGGTGCGAAAATCTCCACCGGCATGTATGCCCCCTTGACTGCCCGAACATCGTGGTCAAACTCACTGAAACTATTATTGACAAGATCAATAGCACGGACGATTATACCCTTGGCGAGTTGCTTGCTCTCATAAAAGAGAAATCGGCGTCTATCGCTACAGCGGTAGGGAATCTGGAAACCCTGATTGGCGAGGTGGATGAATAATGGACGAAATCAAAATCATTGACTTGGGCGATGCCGCAAGCATCATCAAAGACGCCATCATTCAGTCTCGCTATCAGGCGGCTAAACTGGTCAACAAGGAACTGCTCTCCCTCTATTACGGTGTCGGGAAATATGTATCTGACAACTCCCGCGCCGGCTTTTGGGGGCAGGGCGCAATCAAGTAGATTTCCGATAAACTGCAAGGCGAATTGCCGGGGCTGCGCGGTTTCTCCGAAGGCTCGCTGAAGAAAATGCGTCTGTTTTACGAGGAATGGAGCGCGATTTTTTCAAATCGTTCATTGGCAACGAACGAATTTGAGCCGATTCAAAAAACTCCGCCAAAAGAAGGGGCGCTTATCCGCTCTGTCAGTCCGCTCAGGATAGAGTTGCCGATCGATTTGGGACTGTTGCTCAGGCATCTCGGCAGTTTGGAAACGCCGGGGCATTTCGTAGATGAGTTTTTGCGTGTCGGTTTTACGCAACAGTATACCATTATTTCCCAAGAGAAGTCCCTTGCCGGGCGGCTGTTTTATATCGCAAAAAGCGCCGCAGAGTTTTGGAGTGTCGAAGCGCTTAAAACTCACTTGCGTGGAAATTTATTTTCAAAAACCGGTTCTCTGCCAAGTAATTTCTTGCAGACGCTGCCGGAAATGGAACTGGCTCGCCGTGCCATTCGCTCGTTCAAAGATGAATACTTCCTCGACTATATCAATATTGAGGACGAAAATGACCCAGACGAGCGAGTGCTTGAAAATGAGATAGTGGCCAATGTCAAGAAATTCATTATGTCCTTCGGCAGCGCATTTTGCTACATGGGCAACCAGTATCGAGTCGCCGTGGATGAACAGGAATACTTCATCGACCTTTTGTTTTTTAACCGAGATCTTCATTGTCTGGTGGCTATTGAATTGAAACGCGGCACTTTCAAGCCATCTCAGCTCGGTCAGCTATATTTCTACCTGACCGCTCTTGATGACTACGTGCGCCGCCCGGATGAAAACCCATCTATCGGCATTATACTCTGCAAAGAAGCTCGCCGGAGTACGGTAGAGTACGCGATTCGCGACTATAATAAGCCGATGGGCGTCGCCACATACAAAACACGAAATGATATGCCAGAACCGTGGCGTGATGCCCTGCCGGACATAGATGAGATGAGAAAGCTGCTTGACGCCACGCCCGATGAACAGGACGAGGTGGCCGAATGAACACGAAGCAGCTTCGTCAGAAAATCCTTGACCTCGCAATCAGGGGAAAACTTGTACCTCAAGACACGAACGATGAACCCGCTTCGGCACTTTTGGAGCGCGTCCGCGCTGAAAAGGAAAGGCTTATCAAAGAAGGCAAAATCAAGCGCGGCAAGCCTGAAACGACTGCCCATAGCGCAAAACCGCTGAAATAGCGCCACACGCCAAAGGCGCGAAATAGCGATTTAAGTTTTGGGCAAGCAAGGCAGGGTGCACGTACCCTGCCCCAGACTGTCAAAAAAGGCAACACAGCGTAGCCGTTATGATTGTAACGGTTACGCCTGTATTATGCTGTCAAACTCGGGGTATAACACAAAAGGTGAATCAAACAAGAGAACCAAAGACTGTGGGTTCCATTTCCGCCAGCCTGTTACATAGCTGTTCCAATGTGATTGAAGCCATCTTCTGTTGCACTGTTTGACCGATTTCCGCATACGGCTCAGCCAATACATTGAAAATGTTCCTGCCAAAAGGGCATACTT
>JAIRSA010000233.1 GCA_031255695.1 Eubacteriales Family XIII. Incertae Sedis bacterium
GGGCGAAGACTTCCTGGTATCGATCGGGCGGCCCAGCTGCCCCTATTGCAGGGAGATGGATCCGGCCTTCGTGCGGCTAGTCCAGGAATTGGAGATGACGGAGGACATATATTATCTTAATATTGCGCGGATACATGGGGATCAGGAAGTGTGGCCGAAGTTCAAAGAAAAATACGGTTTCTTCTACACTCCGGCCTATGTGCATTATGCGGGAGGCGAAGTGGTCTCCGCGATGGATGGCGATTTTACTGAAGAAGATCTGAAGGACTGGCTCATCAACAATGGCGCTAAATAATTACGCTACGTAAAAACAGAAGGCTTATACAAGTCAGATCCAAAGCCTATTTTTGCGTAGCGGCCTAGGCGGGTGATACCCTGCCGGTTATTTTCGCGCGGCGGCCTAGGCGGGTGATACCTTGCTGGTTATTTTTGCGTAGCGGCCTAGGCGGGTGATACCCTACTGGCCCTTTTCCCTGCGGCTTCCGCCGCATAGTGGCATGAAAGGGGGGATGCCTATGGAAATGTCCAAGGCATAGGCGTTATTTTTCTGCAATATCGTAGATCTAGAATGGCTGATCAGTTGCAAATCTACTGTGGTTTTACTTAAAGTTTGAACAGAATAGGAGGGTAATTAGTATGCGAAGGCTGAGTTTAAAACGGATTTTAGCTATATTCACTTCTTTTGCGCTCGCCATTACCTATATCCCGTTTACACCGGTTTCCCAGATGTTGCCGGTGGATGTAGATACTGCTTTTGCTGGCGTGGCAGTGCCAGTAGAGCCAGCGATATACACAGATGCAGACTACTCATTTGCGGAGCGCGCCGCAGACCTGGTGTCGCGCATGACCGCCATGGAGAAGGCCTCCCAAGTGATCGGCTCCATGTCGTCAGCCATCCCTAGGCTGGGCGTGGCGCAATATCAGTGGTGGAATGAGGCGCTACATGGCTTCGCCGTGTCAGGCGGCTCGGGCGGCGTTGGAGTGACCCCGTATCCCGCGCTTAGCGATGGCACGTCGTACCCCTTGAGCAACGCACTCGCCTCCACATGGGATCCGCAACTCTATTACGAGGAGGCGGTGCTGATATCAGACGAAATCCGCGAGCGCGCCTTAGGGAGCAAGTACAATCTGACAATGTACTCGCCGACGGTCAACCTGCAGAGGGACCCGCGCTGGGGGCGCAACGAGGAAGGCTACAGCGAGGACCCGTATCTGACGGGCATCATGGGCGATGCCTTCGTCAAGGGCCTTGAGGGCAAGGATTTCGAGACAGGCGATCTCCTCAGTGACGATCTCTACAAAAAAGCAGTCAGCACGATCAAGCATTATACGGCCAACAACAGCGAGAACAACCGCACGGGCCCGCTGAACGGCGGGGCGATAGAGGGCGGCGCGGCCAATGTCGATATGCGCGCGCTGCGCGAGTACTACACGGCCCCATACCGCAACATAGCCCAGTCGGCGGACGTGACATCCGTCATGACCGCGTACAGCACGGTGAATGCGGTGCCGGTCTCGCTCAGCAGCTATATCATGGATACCCTGCTGCGGCAGACCTTCGGGTTCACCGGATATATCACATCCGACTGCGACTCTGTGGGCGCGATAATGAACCACAACTATACAAACCCATATACAGGGGAGCTGGCCACTGTGTCCCAGGCTTTCGCACAGGCGCTGGCCCACGGCGAGGACCTTGAGTGCAGCGCCGCCATCGCCACGTCGAACGGCAGCTACTGGACGAACATGCACACCATGCTGGCGGAGAAGCCGCAGACGGACAAGGGCAAATTCACCGAGAACCAGCTTGACGTGTCGGTCTGGCGCCTTATGAAGACGCGCATGGAGCTGGGCGAATTCGACGAGAACGCCAACGCCTATGAGGCAGATGGCAAGGCGCGCCTCGCGGCGGGGCTTGCCGGCGGATACGTCAAGGGCAAGCCCGGCCAGACCCAGGCGCGCCTGGACATGGCTGACATGATCACGGAAAAGACTGTCGTCCTGCTGAAGAACAGCAAGGCTGCGCCGAGCGACGCCGACAGCCTCCTGCCCATCAAGTCCATACCCGCGGGCTACACGGCCGCCGCGCCGTACAAGGTGGTCATAATAGGGCAGATGGCGCAGAATACCTGGTTCGGCCAGTATTCGTCGGCCGCTTCCTCGACTGACCCAGAGCAGTCGAACTTCATCAGCATCGAGAATGGCATAAAGAACGCATTCAAGGCCAAATATGGCGACAGGGTGCAGGTCGAATACCGCAGGGGCTTCACCGATTCAGCGGCCGCAAACGCGCTGGATTCGCTGAACACGCTCAGTGAAGACGACCTCGCCGCGGCTGCGGCTGCGGATCTCGCGATAGTGGTCGTGGGCACCAACAACACGACCAATGCCGAGGGGCGCGACAGGGCCACCATAAACCTGCCCGGCAGCCAGGCGCAGCTCGCGTCGGCCGTGGGCAAGTCCAACAGCAACACGGTGGTAGTCATCGAGAGCTGCGGCCCGGTACAGGTGGAGAGCTTCGAAGGCGACGTGAAGTCCATACTGTGGGCGGCATTTGGCGGCCTCAGGCAGGGCGTAGGCTTCGGAAAGGTGATCACCGGCGACGTGAACCCGTCGGCGAAGACACAGCAGACATGGTACAAGAATGTCAGCAATGACGGCCCGTCCGACCTCGCCAGCATATACGACTATAACCTCTATGCTACGGAGGGCAGCAAGGGCCGCACATACATGTACCATATCAACGAGGTTTCGTACCCCTTCGGGCATGGCCTCAGCTATACAAGCTTCGAATACGGTGATGTTACCCTTGACGGATCGAGTTACGATGCATACAATAACGGCGCGGTGACAGCGACATTCACGGTCAAGAATACCGGCTCGGTCGCCGGTGAAGAGATCGTGCAGCTCTATGTCACCCAGCCGGGCAAGAACGACCCGACCAAGGAGCAGCCCAAGCGCAGGCTGATGG
>JAIRSA010000059.1 GCA_031255695.1 Eubacteriales Family XIII. Incertae Sedis bacterium
ATACGCGCTGCGGCGAAGCGGGCGGGGATAGTGCGCGTCAGGGAGTCGCAGCGGAAGTATATCTTCGAGCTGCGCGCCGACGCGCCCATAGGCCCGGACGACATAAAACGGCTGAAATCCAAGTACGGCGCGGACGTGGCCATACACGGCGGCCTGAAGCCTTTCATGGCCCTCAGGCAGCGGAGCGCGGAAAGGCCGGGCGGCGCAGAAAAGCTTAAAGAAATTATGGCGTTCATCGCCGCTGTTGTGATATAATAGCCATTAGTGGCTATTATCATTTGACGCCTTCCGCTGCGCGGAGATGGCAGATTGTGCATGGCGCTGCGCGCCCGGCACAATGACCATTAGTGGCTATTATAATTTTATGCCCTCCGTATCATAAAATCGCTTCGCTTTGGCCCACATTTATGATACAATAGCCACAACGCAAAATTTTTGGATGCAGTTCGGCACTAGAAGTTATTCTTTGTATTGCCCGCTGGCTGTAGCGCCGCAAAGACGGCGGGGCCCCAGCCGATGGACAGTTTGGATGTTCCCAGGGGCGCCTGGGATGTCGGTAGTCTTGGAGAAGATAAAATGAAAAACTATTTCCTGTGTGAAAAAAATGCTTTAAGAAAGGCCGTTTCGTTAGTTTTGACTGTTGCATTGCTTTTAGGGCTCGCTGGATGCGGAGATAATAGCGGGAATAATGGCGGCGCAGGGGACGGGGGTTCCGAGGCCTCAGTGGCCAGGGTAGGGGACATATACATAGCAGGCGGCGACCTGGATGTCTATGCCGAACTGCTGATCATATCACAGGGATATGATTTCGACGAAGTCACGGACACAAACGAACGCAGGCAGATCAAGGAGAGCGTGCTGGACTACATGGTGCAGATCGAGATCATGCGCTCGCGCTACGCCGCTGCCGACGCGCTGCCGGAGGGCTTTGAGGACGAGCTTCAGAGCTTCATGACGGAGCTGAAGGGCAACGAAGAGATAATGAGCGGCTTCACCCAGAAGGGCATAGGCGACGACACGCTGCGCTATTACCTGGAATCGCAGTATTATCAGGCCGCGCTGGCAAATGAGGCGACAGAAGAGGACACCCTGCCCACACAGGAAGAGGTGGAGAAATTCTACTACGAACACCAGCTTGAGTTCGTGTCGCCAGACGAAAGGCGCGTGAGCCATATACTCGTGGGGACTGCGGAGCTTCTGGACTCGGACAGGGCGCTGATCACCGAGATCCGCGATAAAATAGCGTCGGGCGAGGCCACGTTCGAAGACATGGCGGCGCAGTACGGCAGCGACGGCACCAAGGATACGGGCGGCGATCTGGGCTACGCGCAGCCAGGCGCATACGTGGAGCCTTTCGACTCCGTGGCGTTCAGCCTAGGGCTCGAAGAGCTGAGCGACGTGATAGAGACGCAGTACGGCTTCCACATCCTGAAGGTCACGGACATCCAGACCGCGCACCAGCAGACGCTTGACGAGGCGACCGACGTGATAAGGCAGGAGATCCAGCGCCAGCTCATCGACGACAAGCTGGCCGAGCTTGTCGCGGCGGCCGATGTGGAGTACCTCAGCGCCGAGTACCCGGCGCCGGAGAACAGGCTGGCGGTAGGCGACGACGGCTTAGGCGATCTGCTGGATCCTGAGCTGGAAATTGTCGATGCGCCGTGATTGGGATAAATGGAAAATAGAAGCTGGAGAGATAATTTAATCCAAATTGACCCTTACAGCGCGGGGGAACAGGCCGTGGGCAGGGATGTGATCAAGCTCAATGCCAACGAAAACCCTTATCCCCCCGCGCCTGGCGTCGAGGCCGCGATCAGGGGCGTACAGGCGGAGGCGCTCAGGAAATACCCCCAGATAGACAGCACGGATCTGAGGCAGGCCCTGGCGGACTACCATGGCCTGGCAAGCGGGTCCGTGTTCGCGGGGAACGGGTCGGACGAGGTGCTGGCCTTTGCGTTCAGGGCCTTCTTCAATTCATCCCTGCCCGTGCTGTTCCCCGAAATCACGTATTCATTCTACCCCGTGTGGTGCCGTGTCTTCGGCATCCCGTACAGGCGCGTGCCGCTGGCCGAGGGCTTCAGGATAGATGTCGCGGGCTATGCGGGCGGCAACGGCGGCGTGGTGATCGCCAACCCCAACGCCCCGACCGGGCTGTGCCTGGAGCGCGGGCAGATCGAGGGGCTGCTCAGGGCGAACAGCGGCTCCGTGGTGATAATAGACGAGGCCTACATAGACTTTGGCGGGCTTTCGTCGGCCGGGCTGACGGAGAGGCACGAAAACCTTCTTGTGACACAGACATTTTCAAAGGGCCGTTCGCTGGCAGGCCTGCGCATAGGCGCGGCCTTCGGCAGCCCTGAACTCATCCGCACCCTAGACGCAGTGAAGAACTCATTCAATTCCTACCCGATCGACAGTGTCGCGGCGGCGGCGGGCGTGGCCTCGCTGTCGGACGAGGCCTATTTCAAGAAACGGGCCAGGCAGATCGCGGCTACCAGGGAACGGGCGCGCGAGGCGCTGGAAGGCATGGGCTTCTACGCGACGAAGAGCGAGGCCAACTTCCTGTTCGTGAGCCATCCGGGCGTGGACGCGGTGGCGCTGCAGGCCTACCTGAAGGAGAACGGCGTCCTGGTAAGGCATTTCAGTCAAAGAGGGATCGAGCGCTTCCTGCGCATCTCGGTCGGGACCGAGGTGCAGATGGACAGGCTGCTCGCGCTTATAGAGAAATACCTGCAATAAGGCATCGAGGCAGGCCAGAATGGCGGCGGGGCCACTGACAGGCGCCCGCACGGCGCAGTGGCAGTCGCTGGCGCAGTAGTGGCAGCCGCTGGCGCATAGCGGCAAGGAGGGGGCGAAGGCATGATTTTCTGCGACATATCCATACTTGGCGAGGATGGATGCATACACGAGGGCAAATATGTAGAGGTGAAGGGCGACAAGGTGTCGTTCATCGGCGACGCGCCGCCACCGGATGGCGGCGGCAGGCGCTACAGCGGGAAGGGCAAGCTGCTCATGCCCGGATTCTACAATGCGCACGCGCATTCCCCCATGACATTGCTGCGCGGCTACGGCGAGAACCTTGCCCTGCAGGATTGGCTGAACACGAGGATATTCCCGTTCGAGGCCAAGCTCGACGGCAAGGCCGTGTACTGGGGCACCCTGCTGGCCATGGCGGAGTCCATGCGCTTCGGCATAGTGTCTTCCACGGACATGTACGACTATTGCGGCGATATGGCGGAGGCGGTGCTGGAAAGCGGCATGAAGGCCAATATAAGCAGGGGCGTGCTATGCTT
>JAIRSA010000072.1 GCA_031255695.1 Eubacteriales Family XIII. Incertae Sedis bacterium
GGCAATGAGCTGGTCCTGTCTACGCTGCAGGCCTTCCCGACCGTGGATTCGGTGGTAGAGGGGGTGGAGATGCTTGCGTCACGGGGCGTCGCCGCCCTGGGGATCCACCAAGGCGCAGGCTCTATGGCGCTCGACCCAAGGATAACCGGCGCTGCCGACAGGTGGGGCTTCCCTCTGTTCACGGTGCCGAAGCAGGTGCCGTACTCCATAATATTTACAGGCGTGTACGAGCGCATATTCAGCAAACAGATCGCCGGCATGGTAAAATCCGAAGAGATAAACAGCGCGCTCACGAAGGCGCTCTTCGCCAAGGACAGCGTGGAGGCCATCGCCAGGACGCTCAGCGGCTTCACCAAGAAGACGGTGGCGATACTGGACGAAGGCTGCCGGCCTATCAGCGGCTGCCCTGCGAGCGATATCGGCAGGGGCTTCGTCGCTGCCCTGAAAACAGAAGAGGCGCGTGGCGCCCTATGCGCCATGAGGGACGGGGGCGGCCGCACGGCGGGCGCCAACGATATCAGGCATGGCGCCATCAAGCTCGGCTCAAGGCTTTATGAGATCGGGTTCTGTAAGTCGTTTTCCGGCAATGAGTACGTAGGCGGCATTGTGCTGCTGCTCGACGGCACAGGCCAGGGCCTGGACCAGCAGGGCGGGGACGGGCATCGGGATGGCGGCCGTGGTCTGGGCCGGGGCGAAGGCGCGGGTCATGATGGCGGCCGGAGGCAGGAGCGGGGCCAGGGCGAAGGCGCGGGCTCGGCTGAAGGCGCGGGTCATGATGGCGGGCTGGGGCAGGAGCGGGGTCAGGGCGAAGGCGCGGGGCATGATGGCAGCCGGAGGCAGGAGCGGGACCGGGGCGAAGGCGCGGGCTTGGCTGAAGGCGCGGCCCTGGGCCAGCAGGGCGGGCTGTACGAGCGGCAGGTGGACATGCTGGCCCTTTCGCATTCGGCGACCTCGCTCGCCATAGTACATATGAAGAAACGCGCGGTAATGGAAGCCGAGGACAAGATGCGCGGGGATCTATACAGCAGCCTGCTGGACGGGACAGCCCGCGCGGAGGGCGCGGCGAGCATGCAGGCCGCAAAGCTGGGCATACCGCTGAATGGGGTATATTGCGTGGCTGAGATGAAGATCTGCTACGCCCGGCCGGCGGCACTGGACGGTGGCCGGATCGCGGCCAACGCCGAATGCATATTCGAGCCCGTGCGCCGGAGCCTCAGGCAGTTCCATGAAAAAAACGCGCTGATCGCCAAGAAGGACGGGTGTTTCATGGTGCTGAACCTAGCCAGGGGCGTCACACAGGCCTGCCTGGACGAAAAGATACAAGCGGTTTTCAGCTGCGCGAAAGGCGCGGCCGCCGGGCTGCCGGCCAGCCCGGAGATCCTCATAGGCGTCGGCGGGATGCAGGAATCGCTGATGCGCATCGCCATGAGCGGCGGGCAGGCGGGGCGCGCCCTCAGGCTAGGCAGCAGGGTGGCGCGCGGCAGAGGGGTATTCAATTTTGGCAAGATGGGGGTCTACTCGCTGCTGGATGTAGACAGCATGGAAGATTTCAGCGCGAACTGCGCGCAGGAGCTAGGGCTGATATCCCGGCTCTGCGGCGAGAACGCCAATACATACCTCGATACCCTGGAGGCCTATTTCGATCTCGGCGAGTCCATGACGGCGGCGGCGAAGAGCCTGGACATACACGTGAATACTGTAAAATACCGCATAAACAAGCTCAAGGAAGCTTTGGGCGAGGCCGTGTTCAGCGACGGGCAGGAAAAGATGCGGATATATCTGCTGACGAAGATGCGCAAGCTCCTGTGATGGCGGCGCAGCCCCCGGCCAGGCGCAGCTTTCGGCCGGCCCATGGGCGGGCGCATCCGGATGCATCCCCTTCCGGGAGCCGCCCCGCCCCGGCCGGACGCATCCGGACATATGCCCTTGCTGGGGCCCCGCCCCGGCCAGGCGCAGCCCCCGGCCCGATGCCATAGTGGCAATCGGACATTTTTTTTGCCTTATTTTGTCCGCTGCGGATATTGTGTTATTGCCATAAGCGAATATATAATGAAGGCAATATTATGCCGACAGCACCTGCATTAACGGAAGGAGGAGTATGGCCTATGAGGATCGCGACTGATATTGGCGGGACATTTACAGATCTTGTGGCACTTGACGGGCAAGGGAACATCTGCATCGTAAAGGGGGACACGACGCCCCCTGATTATGAGCGGGGCGTGATTGCCGCGCTGGAGGCGAGCGGGATAAAGCCTACGGAGGTGAGCGATTTCATCCACGGGGCCACGACGATCATCAATGCCCTGACGGAGCGCAAGGGGGCGAAGACGGGCCTCATAACGACAAAGGGCTTCCGCGATGTGCTGGAGATCGCCCGGTGCAACCGGCCGGATCTGTTCAACCTTGTATTTGCCAAGCCGCGCCCGTTCATACCGCGGCATCTGCGTTTCGAGGTCGAGGAGAGGGTGGCCCACGACGGGGCGGTGATAACCCCGCTGAACAAGGGCGATATAGCCAAGGCGGTGGAGGCGCTCAAAAAAGAGGGTGTGGAGGCGGTGGCCGTCTGCTACATAAATTCGTATGCCAACGGCGCGCATGAGCGCGAGACGGCAGAATACATAAGGGAGCTGTGGGGGGATGTATTTGTCGCGGCTTCGGTCGAGGTGACGCGGGAATGGCGCGAATACGAGCGCACTTCCACCGCCGCGCTCAATGCCTATGTGGGGCCGGTGGCCTCGCGGTATATCGACAAGCTGGAGAAGAAGCTCGAAGAGGCCGGCGTGAAGGCGGGCAAGTACTTCATGCAGTCCAACGGCGGCGCCACTTCGTTCAGCTGGGCGAAGACAGCGCCGATAAGCATGGTGGAGTCGGGGCCGGTGGCCGGCGTGTTCGGGGCGGCTGTCCTTGGGCAGATCATCGGGGAGAAGCAGATAATAGCCCTCGACGTGGGCGGGACTACAGCCAAGTGCTCGCTCATAGACGGAGGGGAAGTGAAGATAACGACGAATTACCGCATCGAGCGCGATGAACGCAATGCGGGCTACCCCATCATGGTGCCTGTGGTGGATATCGTCGAGATCGGCAACGGCGGCGGATCCATAGCCTGGATCGACGATGCCGGCTCGCTGCGGGTCGGGCCGAAATCGGCGGGCGCCATGCCAGGCCCGGTTGCCTACGGGCGCGGCGGCACCGAGCCCACTACGACGGACGCCTGCCTCGTGGCCGGCAGGCTTTCCGCGAAGAACTTTGACAGCGCGGTGGACATCGGCGCGGTCAAGGAGGCGCTGATGTCGCGCGTGGGCGGGCCGCTGGGCGTAGATGCGGAACAGGCCGCGACGAGCGTGATACGCGTTGCGGAGTCGAATATGTACAACGCACTGAAACTGATATCGGTGAGGCGGGGCTACGACCCGCGCGATTTCGCGTTGGTGGCATTCGGCGGGGGCGGCCCCATGCACGCGACGGCCCTGGCTGACGAGCTGGGCATAGGCAAGGTGATAATCCCGGTGGCGGCGGCTGTGTTTTCCGCATGGGGCATGCTGATGACCGATCTGCGGCATGACTATATACAGACGAAGATCAGGATGCTGGACGAGGCGGCGCCCGATGAATGGAACGCGATGTGGGGCGCCCTGCTTGAAGAGGCCAAGTCGGGCTTCGCTGCCCACGGCGTACAGGACAGCGCTCTGGCGTACAGCTATTATGCCGACATGCGCTATGCGGGGCAGGAACATACGGTAAAGGTGCAGACGCCGGCGCCGTCATGGGACGATGCGGCGAAAGCGGAGATCGTAGAGCGCTTCCACGCCGCGCATGAGCATTATTATACCTACCGCCTTGAGGGCGTGGCCGTCGAGGTCGTGAACCTGCATCTGGCCGTGCACGGGCACATGCAGAAGCCGGAGCTGAACAGGCTGGAGAAGAGGGGCAAGGACGCGGGCATTGCGCTGAAGGAAAGGCGCAGGGCGTTTTTCACTGGCAGCGGATGGCTTGAGGCGGATGTCTACGAGCGCGCCGCGCTTCCGGCCGGGGCGCGCATAGCGGGGCCGGCGATCGTAGAGGAAAAGGCGGCGTCCACCCTTGTCGGGGCAGGCTGGGCCTTGACTGTAGACGATTATGGCAACCTGATCATAGAGAGGGCCGGTGCGCCTGCCAATGAAGGGAGGGACGGAAAATGAGCTTCACGGATACTGTTACTCTGGATATTGTGAAAGATTCGCTGCTGGCGATAGGGGACGAAATATTCTACGGCTTCGCGCAGACTGCCATGAGCCCCATCATATACGAGACGCTGGACTATGCGTGCGGGATCGCGGACGCGGATGGCGAGCTGCTGACGCAGGGCAACGGCGCGTGCGGCTTCATAGGGCTGATAGCCCCGATGATCGGGGAGATCATAGGGAAGTTCGGCAAGGGGAATATGCGGCCGGGCGATGTCTTCATTATAAATGACCCGTATCGCGGCGGCGGCACACACCTGTCGGATATTGGCATGGTAATGCCTGTATTCTACGAGGATGAGATCGTGGCCTTCGTGGGGAACAAGGCCCACTGGGGGGATGTCGGAGGCATGTCGCCCGGCTCGTTCACCACCGACAGCGCGGAGGTCTTCCAGGAGGGCCTGCGCTTTTCGGGGGTCAGGCTGATGGACGCAGGCGAGATCAATACCGATGTCACCGACATAATATTCGCCAATGTCCGCTTCCCGGAGGCGGCGAACGGGGACATGTGGGGGCAGATATCGTCCCTGCGCACGGGCTACAACCGCATTTCCGAGCTATGCGGCAAGTATGGCAAGGGGCTGCTGCTCCAGTCCATGGCGAGGCTCATGGATCAGGGCGAGGCGGCCGCGCGCGCCAGGCTCAAGGAAATGCCCAAGGGCGTGTACGAGGCCGAACAGTTCATGGACGACGACGGGCGCGGAAACCTGGTGAACATCAAGGTGAAGGTGACAATAAGCGACGACGAGTTCGTGGCTGACTTCACGGGGAGCAGCCCGCAGGTCATGAGCCCCGTGAACACGGGCTATAGCTCGCTGTGCGCGGGCGTGAAGGTGGCCTACATGTCCATAGTGAATCCGGGCTTGGCCGTGAACGACGGGGTGTTCAGGGTAATGAAGGTGATCGCCGAGGAGCATTCGGTCCTGATGTGCGATGCGCCCGCACCCACTTCCTGCTACTACGAGAGCATGCTGTACGCGCTCGACACTGTCTGGAAGGCGCTTGCGCCGGCTTTCCCGGAATATCTGGGAGCCGGGCATATGCTCAGCGTGTGCGCGGTGATCCTGTCGGGCGCGCACCACAAGAGCGGCCTGCCCTTCCTCATCGTGGAGCCGACAGGCGGCGGCTGGGGCGCTTCGCGCGGCAAGGACGGCGAGACGGGCCAGTTCTGCGTAGGGGACGGCGAGACATACAATGTGCCTATTGAAATGGCGGAGACGCGCTATGGCATACGCGTCGAGGAATACAGCCTGAACACGGACGGCAAGGGCGCTGGGGAATTCCGCGGCGGCTCCGGCGCCGTGAGGTCATACCGCGCGCTCACGGACGGGCAGATGTTCTCCGCGTCGTTCGGGCGGAACAAATTCCCGGCCTGGGGGGCGGACGGCGGCCATGACGGCTCATACAATTATTTTGAATTCCATAGGGCGGACGGGACTGTCGAAGGGCCTATGGGAGTGACGGCGCGCACGATCCTCAACAATGGCGACCTCGCGCGCATGATAACGTGCACGGGCGGCGGGTACGGGCCGCCGGAGAAGAGGGATCCGGAACGCGTGGCGGCCGATGTCAAGGACGGCTACATCAGCTTGGAGCAGGCGGAAAAGGACTACGGCGTCATAGTGGATCCGGGGACCTTTGCGGTGCGCGGGCTGAAGCGGGGGGAGGCGTGACAATGCTTGTGATGAAGTACAGTGAGCTTGAGCACAGGCTGCGCCCGGACGGCGTGGAGATGACGGAGTTCTTCGGCGCGGCCGGCGCTGCGGCCGGTGCCGCTTCAGGTGCGGTTTCCGGCGGCACAGACAGCGGCGCGGGCGGCACGCTCGCCGGCGCTGGCAGCGGCGCAGGGGGCAGTGCGGGTGGCGCTTTGGCCGGCGCAAGTGGCGCACTGGCCGGCGCTGGCGTGCAGATGGGCCTGGGCGTATTCCCGCCGGGCATGGAAGCGCCGCCCGCCATCCATAGCGAGGACGAGTATGCCTTCGTGCTGTCGGGGACCGTAAAGGCGAGGGTCAATGGCGCTGTGTGCGTCGCGGAGGCAGGATCCGCCACCTTCATACCTGCGGGCGAGGAGCATGTAAGCTTCAATGACGGCCCGGAGGAATGCCGCGTGGTGTGGATGCTGGTGGCGAGGCGATGAGCGATATGGATGCCGCCACATCGGCGGCCGGCAATATGGCCGAGGCCTGCGCGGCCAGGCGGCGCAAGGTGGCGGAGGGCATGCGGGGCAGCGGCATAGGGCAGATCATAGTGTCTGCCGCCCCGTCCGTGTTCTGGCTCACGGGGTTTTGGACGGAGCCGCACGAGCGCATGCTGGCGCTGTACCTGGACAGTTCGGGCCGGTGCGTCCTCTTCGGCAACAGGCTCTTCCAGATCGACAGCGCCGCCTTCCCATTCGAATGCGTGCTGCATAGCGATGGCGAGGATCCGGTGGAGCAGCTGGCTTCAGTGGTAAAGCCTGGAAAGATAGGAATCGATAAAACGTGGCAATCTCGCTTCCTAATTGAACTAATGACATTGCGTCCCGACCTGGCGCCCTGCCATGGGTCGGCGCCCGTGGACGCTGCGCGGATGCGCAAGGACGATGTGGAGATCGGCCTGATGCGGGCGGCGTCCGCCATGAACGACAAGGCCATGGCGGCGGCCATCGGCGCGTTGCGGGAAGGTATGGCGGAGACGGAGCTTGCGGCGGCCATCGTGGAAGCCTATACCGGCCTGGGCGCTGATTTCCCCATAGGGCCCCAGTGCGTGTGCTTCGGCGAGAACGCCGCCGACCCGCACCACATGCCGGCAGGGACAGCCCTGAAAGGCGGGGACTGTGTGCTGATCGACATATTCACGCCGCTGTCCAGGTACTGGTGCGACATGACGCGCACTGTGTATTTCAAGGGCTTGAGCAGGGAAGAAGAGACAGCCTACGAGGCCGTGCGGGCGGCCAGCGCGGCAGCCATCGCGGAGATCCGGCCGGGTGTGCCGCTGAGCCGCATAGACGCTGCGGCGCGCGGCGTGATCGAGGCTGCGGGCTACGGCAGCCGCTTTATCCACAGGCTGGGGCACGGGGCGGGGCTCGAATGCCATGAGCCGCCCGAGTGCAGCGCGGCGTCCGGGGCGCTGGCCGAGCCCGGCATGGTCTTTTCCGTGGAGCCGGGCATATATGTGCCAGGCAGCTTCGGCATACGGATAGAGGATCTGATTCTGGTCACGGAAGCCGGCTGTGAAGTGCTTAATCATTTCCCTAAGGAAGTGTGCATCATTACTTGAACGGAGACCGGCTATTGATATAAGCTTGAATTTAATGCGACTATACGATGCTAACTACATATAATCTTGCTTTATGGCGCGAACGGCCACCTATGTTTGCGCCATATCTGTCTATCCGACCATAAAAACCCTGTAAATATTAAGCATTATGCGATTTTGAAATGCATGATATGAAAAAAACAATTAGAAAAGTACAAAAATACAACCCTGATAAAAATAAACTTTTTAATTTCAATTAAATGGCTAAATTGCAACGTTTCGAGCAATTAATTACAATAATATATTGTATAAATCTAAAAAAAGTCTCTGAGTTGTGTTTGGCAATTTAAAGACGAGGTATATAATACTTGCGAAAAGTTAAAAAGTATTAGCGGCAACCAGGACAGAGCAGTAATCATCGCAGCGCCCCTTATCGGGGGGCACGGAACAAAAGGGCGGGACGAGCAGTCAGAGTTTTAGGCCACATTGAAGGACGGGGACCTGAAAAAACACCTGCGCACCACAGGCTTGCTTCCTTGTGCCCAGACAAAGGCAGGGCAGCCATGAATGGCAGGAAGGTTTGTGCGGCAGGACGGACGGGCAGCGCTAGGCAGCCCGAAAAGGAGGTTGATACACGATTATAGGTTTAGGCATTGATATCAGGCATCTGATACAGACGAAGCAGACATAGACATAGACATAGACATAGACATCGACATAGACATAGACATAGACATCGCAGATACGCTGGGCGGACGCGGCAGGAAGCCGGCGGGCGAGGAGTAATACCGTTATCCACGTTTTAACCGGATAGCAGTATAAGGCAGAAAAGGGAAGTGGGAATATACGGAAATAGTTAGAGATTCAAGAGGGGGTCCAACAGAATGAAAGAGTATAAAGAGAAGATGATTGTAAAAGCCGGGGATAAGCAGAGGGCGAGGAGGCGCAGGAATATCCCCAAGGTAGATATCCCTGTGCAGGACTGTTTTGCGGGGGTCGAGGACAGCGTGGGATTCGAGATCACTGATGCAGTCGAGCTTTCGATGATCGAGAACGAAGCGTACCGCCCGCACAGGCATGCTTATTACGAGCTGATATATGTGAAGGAGTCGGACGGGCGGCACATAATCGACTACACCACATATGAAAACATATCCGAGCAGGTGTTCGTCATATGCCCTGGCCAGGTGCATTACTGGGAGGGCGTGACAGAGGCTTCGGGCATGCTGATACGCTTCAACGAGGATTTCCTGGTAGACGCGACTTTGAGCGTGAACGCGATATGGGAACTGAACCTGCTCAGGGAGATGAGCGGCGCCGGGGTCAGCATACCTGAGGCCGACATCGATCAGATGGGGAACCTGCTGGGCATGATGCTGGAGGAGCACATGCGCAAGGGGCAGGAATACGCGTCGGTGATAAGGTCTTACCTCAACATATTCCTGATACAGGCCTTCCGTACCTACAAGGAGGAGAAGACGGGGTTCTGGCCGCAGCAGAGGACGCGGACGCTGTGCGAGGACTTCCAGAGGCTTGTGCACCACCATGTGGCGGAGCGGCAGTCGGTGCAGTTCTTCGCTGACAGGCTGGAGGTATCCATGGGCTATTTGAACGAGCAGGTCAAGATGCACACCGGCCTGACGCCTGGCGGCTTCATCAAGCGGGCGGCCGTGACGGAGGCGAAGCGGCTGATCGCGAACACCAACCTGAGCATGGCGGAGATAGCGGCGGCGCTGGGCTTCAATGACGGCTCGTATTTCTGCCGGCTGTTCAAGGCGGAGATGGGCATGTCGCCGATGAAGTTCCGGCAGGCATGCGCCACAGTGAACAAGGCCCGCAACAGGAAGGGCAGCAAGCGCATGTCAGAAAAGCAGTAGTGTTGATGTGTTAATAAGTAAGGGCGTGGCCGCCAATGCGGCTGCGCCCTTATACTGCTACTAGGCGCCCGGCAGCGGGATGCTCACTGTGATGATGGTGCCTGACGAGCCGTCGCTTTTTATATCGATGGCGCCGCGGTGCAGCATTACGGCATGCTTGACGATCGAAAGCCCAAGCCCGGTCCCCTCGACCGAATGGCTCCGGCTTTTTTCTACGCGGTAGAACCGCTCGAAGACGCGGTCCTGCTCGTGTGCGGGTATGCCGATGCCCGTGTCGGCGACGGACAGCACTGCCATGCCGTCTGCCTCCCTGACGATGATGGCGGCGCTCCCGCCCTCACGGTTGTATTTTATGGCGTTGTCGATGAGGTTGAATATCATTTCGTCTATGGCCTGCCGTACGGCGTATATGGCCGTGCTGCTGCCTGCGAGGGAAATCTTCACGCCTTTCTTGGCGGCGGCGCCGTGGAAGCGCTGCGCCACCTCTTCCGCCAATGCGAAAATATCGATGTCCTCGCGGGCTGGGAAGCTGTCTTTCTCGCCCTCGTCCAGCTTGGAGAGCAGCATGATGTCGCCGATCAAGGTTATGAGCCTCTGCGATTCGCTGAATATGTTCTGGGCGAAGCGCGGGATGTCCTCTTGCTTGGCAAGCCCCTCCGAGATGATCTCGGCATAGCCGGAAATGGATGTGAGCGGGGTCTTCAGCTCGTGGGACACGTTTGCCGTGAATTCGCGCCGCAGTTTCTCCCTGTCCTCGCGCTCCGTGACATCGAGCAGCATCAATAAGGCGCCCGCCGCAGCGCCCGTGCCGCCTAGGCCTGCCGCTGCGTCAGGGGCGTGTGGGGCGCCGGGGCTGTGTGGGGCGCCTGCGTCAGGGCCGTGTGGGGCGCCTGCGCCTGGGCCGTGTGGGGCGCCTGGGTCTGTGGCGCCTGTGTCCGCCGCAGCGCCAGGGCCGTGTGGGGCGCTTGCGCCTTCGGCGCTTGCCTTGCCGCCTGGCGAGTGGGTGCCGCCTACGCCCGCCGCTGCGCCCATGCCGCCTGCCGGGGGGGCGCCTTCGGGGCCCCACACAGGGTTGGCGATGATCTGTATATACTTGCCGTTTATGTGCAGCGTAGCCTCGGCGGGGGCGCCCCCCAGGACGGCCTCCACAACGGACAGGAAGTCCTGGCTGCGGTTGAAGGCGAGGGCGTTCATGCGCATCGGGCCGTCGGTGCGGGCGTCGAGCAGGCGGAGGGCGCTCTTGTTGGAAGACAGGACGTAGGCGTCGCGGTCCAGGACAAGCAGGCCCTCGCGCATATTGTCGGTGATGGCGGCGAACTCCTGCTGCTTCTGCTTTATCTCGGCCATCTGCCCGGCGATGATGTCGTTCTGCTGCTTCATCCGGTGCAGCAGCGGCGACAGTTCCTCATATACCGCGTTGTTTTCCAGGTCGTCCAGATCGAGCTGGTTGATCGGCCTGACTATGGACTTCGTGACGCGCGCGCCCACAATGATGGCGGCTATGGTCATAATGGCCGCTATCAGCGCGCCCAGCACGAGGATCTGGAAAAACGACGAAAAGACGCTGTCGACGGTCCGGGCTGCCCTCAGCACATTGCCGCTGTCCAGCAGGACGGCGTAGTAATACGTGCGCTCGCCAAAGGTGCTCGAAAGGCGCGTCGATTCGCCGGCGCCATTCTCCAGGGCCCCGACAAACTCAGGGCGGCCGGCGTGGCTGTCCAGGCGCCCATACGATATGTCGCTGTCGTATATGACCTCGCCGTCCGGGGATATCAGCGTTATGCGGAGGTCGGGGTCTGCCTTGTCCAGAGCGGCGACGCAGCTGTCGCCGGAGATATTGGCGGCGGCCCTGATCAGGCCGGCCTCGGTGACAGTCTCCTGCCGCGTCTTCTCGAAATAGCTGTGGAATGCCGCAAGCTGGAACAGCACGCCCGTCAATATTATGGAGATAGTCGCCAGGAGGCATGAAAACAGCAGTATCCTTCTCTTCATGGCTTGCCTCGTTTCGTGGGCCCGGCGTCAGGCGCGCCAATCTTGTAGCCAAGGCCCCTGACCGTCTCGATGAGCTTGCCGCATTCGCCGAGCTTGTTGCGCAGCGTGCGTATGTGCACGTCTACGGTGCGTGTCTCGCCGTCGAAATCATAGCCCCATACAGCGGACAGTATATGATCCCTCGTCAGCGCCATGCCGGCGTTCTTGATGAGGAATATCAGCAGATCGAATTCTTTTAGGGTGAGCTTCACCTCGTCGCCGAAAACCGTGACGACGTGGCGCGGGACGCTGGCGTATAGCCCGCCGGCGCTGTATTCGCCTTTTTCCCCCTCCTGCCGCGAGCGCCGCAGGAGGTTTTTCACGCGTGCCACAAGCTCCATCATGCCGAATGGCTTGGGCAGGTAGTCGTCGGCGCCGAGGTCGAGCCCTAGGACCTTGTCGTATTCGGTGCCCTTGGCCGTGAGCATCATGACGGGGATGGCGGCCGTCGCCGAGGATGACTTCAGCCTTTTCAGTATGCTCAGCCCATCCTCGCCAGGCAGCATGATGTCGAGCATCACCAGGCGCGGCGCGTTTTCGTCCAAGGCCGCCCAGAAATCCTTGCCGCTGGCGAAGCCCCTCGCTTCGAAGCCCGTGCTTTGGAGGGTGTAGACAAGCAGCTCGCGTATATTTGTTTCATCTTCCACAAGATAGATCATACATGTACCCCCATGGGCGCGCGATCGCCCCGTGCCCTTGCCCGGCGCCGCCGCGCGTTGCCCAGCGTCATTGCCCGGCGCCGCCGCGCGTTGCCCAGCGTCATTGCCCAGTGCCGCCGCGCGTTGCCCAGCGCCATTTTCAAACGCCGCCCAAGCGCAATCGCTGTGTGCGATCGCCCGGCGTCATTGCACGGCATCGCCCGATATCCAGTATACCACAGATTCGGCAATATTTTCTGCATGATCCCCGATTCTCTCCAGATATTTTGCGATCATCAGCAGATCGAGGCAGTCGCTGCCTTTCGTGGCGTCGCCCATGATGATCTCGATGAGCTCGCCCTTTATTGTGCTGAAGAGCGCGTCGACAATATCGTCGCTGGCCACGACTTGCCGGGCCTTTTCGAGGTCCTCGTGCACGAATGAGTCTACGCTGTCGGTCAGCATTTTTATGGCGGAGGCGGCCATATCCGCGATGTGGATGTCGCTTTTCACCGAACTCCCCGCCATAAAGGCCGATATCTCCGCGATGTCCGTGGCCTGATCGCCTATGCGCTCCATATCGATGATCATTTTCTGGGCCGTGGTGATCTGGCGCAGATCGCGGGCGACGGGCTGCTCGCGCAGCAGCAGCCTCACGCAGAACGCTTCTATCTCGCGCTGCTTGAGGTTAATGGCATCTTCAAGGTCGAGCGCCTTCCCGCGCAGCCCCGCGTCGTCGCAGAGCAGCCCCCTGACGGCGCAGTCGATCGATTCTTCGCAATACGCGCCCATACGTATCAGTTCCGTATGCAGTTGGCGCAGTTGCCTGACGTAGCTGTCACGCATCATCCAAACCTCCCTGTAATATAATCCTCTGTGCGCTTGTCGCGCGGCAAGGCAAAAATATCCTCTGTCCTGTTGAACTCGATCATCTCGCCGAGCAGGAAGAACGCGGTGTTGTCCGATATCCGCGCCGCCTGCTGCATGTTGTGGGTGACGATGACGATGGTGTAGTCTTTCTTTAAATCGTCCACAAGGTCCTCGATTTTAGATGTAGATATTGGATCGAGGGCGGATGTGGGCTCGTCCATCAAAAGCACCTCAGGGCCCACGGCCAGCGCCCTGGCAATGCACAGGCGCTGCTGCTGCCCGCCGGACAGCGACAGCGCGCTCTTCTTCAGCCTGTCCTTGGCCTCGTCCCATATAGCCGCGGCCTTCAGGGACTGCTCGACAATATCGTCCAGGCGCAGCTTGGATCTCACGCCATGGGTCCGGGGGCCATAGGCTATATTGTCATAGATGCTCATGGGGAAGGGGTTGGGCTTCTGGAACACCATGCCGACGCGCCTGCGCAGCAGGTTGACGTTCATATTGTGGAAGATGTCCTCACCGTCCAGCGTCACGCGCCCTTCGATCCGGCAGCCCTCCACGAGGTCGTTCATGCGGTTCAGGGTTTTCAGGAGTGTGGACTTGCCGCAGCCGGAAGGCCCGATCAGCGCGGTCACGCCGTTGGCGGGGATGGCCATGCCCACGTCCTTGAGCGCGTGGAAATCGCCGTAATATAGGTTCAGGGCCTCAATATTGATCTTTTCCATTCAAAAACTCCATACTATGTTAATGTTAATTCTGCCCGTGGGCGGGACGCGCCCGCCATCGCCGCCGCCCCCTGCCCGGATTCTGCCCGCCGTCACACCTTCGCCATCGTCCCTGCCCGGATTCTGCCCGCCGTCACACCTTCGCGATGCGCTTTGCCAATATATGGGAAAGCATGTTGATCATGGCCACGAGCAGCAGCAGGATGACTGCCGTGGCGTAGGCCTGGTCGATGTAGAAGCCTTCGCTTGAAAGTATGTACATATGCACGGAGAGCGTCCGCGCCGACGAAAGCAGGCCCGACGGGATCTTCGCCACAGTGCCGGCAGTGAATATGAGGGCTGCCGTCTCGCCCACGACCCGCCCTATCGCCAGGATCACGCCGGCCAGTATGCCGGGCACCGCCGCCGGGAGCACTATCAGGAAGACCGTGCGCAGCCTCCCAGCGCCCAGGCCGAAGCTGCCTTCGCGGAAGGAGTCGGGCACAGAGAGCAGGGCCTCCTCCGACGTGCGCATTATCAGGGGCAGTATCATTATCGCCAGCGTGAACGCGCCCGCGAGTATGGAATAGCCCCAATTCATATGCACGACGAAGAACAGGCTGCCGAACAGCCCGTAGACGATGGAGGGTATGCCCGCAAGCGTCTCAGCCGCGATCCTGACAGCGGATATGACCTTATTGCCGCGCCTCGCGTATTCCGTCATGAATATGGACGCGAATATCCCCGGCGGGCCGGCGAGCAGCAGCGCCAGCGCCGTCATTATCACCGTGTTCACTAAGGCTGGCATGAGCGAGACGTTCGCGCTGCTGTATTTCCATGCGAATAGGCTTGGCGTGATATAGGGGATGCCTTTTATGAGTATGTAGCCGATGATGCTTATGATGACGGCGGCGGTCAGCGCCGCGGCCGCGTACACCAGCAGTCTGAGGAAAAGCGGGAATGCCCCGCGCGCCGAGGCGCCTTGGACGTCTTTCACGCTCGCGCGCCCCCCTTCACGATTGAAAATATCAGGTTTATCAGCAATATGAACACGAACAGCACCACTGCGGTCCCGATGAGCGCCTCACGGTGCAGATCGGCTGCGTAGCCCATTTCCATGACGATGTTCGCGGTCATGGTGCGCACACCGCTGAATATGCTGTCCGGGAGGACGGCCTGGTTGCCGGCGACCATGATCACTGCCATGGTCTCGCCGACCGCCCTGCCGATGCCCAGGATTATGGCCGCGGTGACGCCGGATTTGGCGGCGGGCAGCACGGTGAAGAACACTGCATGCTCATGGGCGGCGCCGAGCGCCAGGGCGCCTTCGTACTAGCTGTCGGGGACCGCGCGGATCGCCGCCTCGGACACGCTGATGATGGTCGGGAGGATCATGATCCCCAGCAGGATCGAGGCGGTGAGTATGTTCTTGCCGACGCCGAATAGATCCTGCATGATCGGCACGATCAGGACAAGCCCGAAGAAGCCGTACACTACCGACGGTATCCCCGCAAGCAGCGAGACGGCCGGGCTGAACATGCGGTACAGGCGGGCCGGGCAGAACCTGGCGAGGAAGACGGCCGTAAGGACGCCGAGCGGCGCGCCTATGAGCATCGCGCCGGCCGTGACGTATAGGCTGCCTATGATCATGGGGCCGATGCCGTAGGTGTCGCTCGCAGGCTGCCATACCAGCCCTGTGATGAATTCCGGCAGGCCGATCTTGAGTATAGGCGGTATGCCGTTCACAAACAGGAAAAGGCATATAAGGGCGACGCACACCACCGACACCAGCGCCGCGACAAGGAAGACCACATACATTATGGAGTCGGCCAGCCCGGTTGGGCGGGCACCGCCCTTTGATATTACTGGAATTCCGTCCATTCTTTTGCCTCTCCGGAGAAGATGGCCCTGACCTGCTCGCTGGCCAGGCCGTCCAGCGGATTGCCGTTGTTTACGATAACAGCAATACCGTCAATCGCTATCTTTGTCGATGTGAGCCCTTTTTCTATCTCGGAATCCTTCAGCTCGCGCGAGGCCATGCCGATGTCGCATATCCCGTCTATGGTGGCATTCATGCCGCTGGAGGAATCGCTCTGCTGGATTTCGATCTCCGCGCCCGGCTGTATGGCCACATAGGCCTCTTGCAGCGCGTCCATGGCCGGGCTTACGGACGAAGAGCCGGCCACAACGACCTTGCCGGTGGGCTTGGCGCCGCTATAGGGCCCGGAATCGGGCACGCGTATGTAGCCGGACTGCTCTATCACGTCCTGCCCTTCGGCGCTCATGATGAAATCGAAGAAGTCTTGGGCGCTTGGGCTCAGCTTGCCTTTGACCGCGATGTTGAACGGGCGCGAAACGGGGTAGCTGCCGTTGCTGACGTTCTCCGTGCTTGCCTCCGCCCCGTCGATCTTCAGCGCTTTGACGGAATCGTTGAGCGATCCGAGGGATATATATCCGATGGCGCCGGCGTTGCCCGCCACAGAGGTCATCATGACTGCGGTGTTGTTCGTGATCTCCGCCGAGGCGGCCGTGAGGTCCGGATTGCTGTCGTCGCGCAGCTCGAACAGCTCTACGAAGGCGCTTCTGGTGCCGGAGCCGTCCTCACGCGATATCACGGTTATGGCGCCGAGGCTTTTCTCCTGTCCTGGGGTCTGGCCGCCGTCTGGGGCGCCGCCGCTGGGGCTGCCGGCGGCCGGGGCGGAACATCCGGCCACTGTGATGAGGGCTGCGCAGGCTGCGGCGATAAGCGCGCACTTGCTCATGGACATCTTCTTTTTCGTCTTTGTCTCCATCTTCTTTTCAATCTCCGTTTTCATTTTTGTTTCCATTTTCGTTTCCATCCCACTCTCCATTTCCTTCCCGCTCGCCATTTCTATGGCACTTTCCATCTCCATGGCACCTTCCATTTCCGTTGCACTTTCCATTTCCGTTGCACCTTCCATCTCCATGGCACCTTCCATCCCACTCGCCATTTCTATGGCACCTTACATCTTACTCTTCGTTTCCATCTCTAATCTGCCTCTAACCTGCCTCTATCTGCATCTTGCTGCGTCTTGCTGCCCGCTGCTGTGGGCCGCTGCGGCCCGGGCGCGGCATCAATACACCATGAATATAGCACCTGAATGTAAAAACTTAGAGGCGGCTAATGTTAAATCCATGTAAAATCTCGCCAATCCTACTTTACAAACGGAGGATATTGGTGCAGAATACAGACTATACTATTATAGATCCTGATTTTCAGGCGCCGGCCAGCGTAGGCGCAGCCGCCGTCCTGCCCATGTGGGCGTGGTCAGGTGTGACAGATTTCGGTGTCGAGATTGCAACATTTTGTCCTGCCCGTGTGGGCGTGGTCAGGTGCTGGAAGATCTCTGGGCGCGTGGCATCGCCAGCCCGCATGCGGGTGGGCGGTAACGATGGAGGGAATTATGGGCAGTTTGTTTGGTTTGGATTCTTTTTTGAGCAAGGCGGAAAGGGAGCGGAGCAACAAGGAATTTGAGGGCAGGATATTCCCGCATGGCCTGGAGGCGCAGCGCGGGATCATAAAGGAGCGGCTCGCGCAGCTTCTGACGGGCCCCGCCACGGACGAAGAGCGCCTGTTCGCGTTCATTGCCACGAAGGATGCGTATACTTCAGGCAGCAACGAGCAGGAAGGCCTGGCAATGGCAAAAGCGCAGCTCAAGCGGCTGCGCTGGCTGAAGCCTTCGGATGCGGCGCTGATCATGGAATTGGTGCGTGTGGATTCCGGGCTGGCGTCGCTGGACGGCTACCCGGAGGCAGAGGCGATCGCCAGGGGGCTCAAGGAGCGGCAATATTGACGATCTTCTGTTCGAACTGGCTCTTTTCCGCCTTCGTGGGGGGCTGGATCGGATAGTCGCCGCTGAAGCAGGCGCAGCATATGGGGCAGCCCTTGCTGCCGATGATCGCGGACAGCGACTCTATCGGCAGATAGGCGAGGGAGTCCGCGCCAATTATTTCTGCGGTCTCCTCGACAGTGTTGTTGTATGCTATGAGCAGTTCGCTGTCGGGCACGTCCGTGCCGAAATAGCATGGGTGCATGAATGGGGGCGACGATATGCGCATGTGGACTTCCTTCGCGCCGGCATCCCGCAGCGCCGAGACTATGCGCGCGGAGGTCGTGCCACGCACGATGGAGTCGTCGATCATGATCACGCGCTTGCCCTTCACGTTGTAGGCCAGCGGGTTGAGCTTCAGCCGGACCGCCCTCTCGCGCTGCCCTTGGGACGGCTGTATGAAGGTGCGGCCGATATATCTGTTTTTGATCAGCCCGACGCCGTAGGGTATGCCCGACTGGCTGGCGTAGCCGATGGCGGCGCTTATGCCCGAGTCTGGCACGCCGATCACTATGTCGGCGTCCACGGGGTGCAGCTTCGCCAGGCTTTTGCCCATCTCCTGGCGGGCCCATTCCACGCTTATCCCCTCAAGCACGCTGTCTGGGCGCGAAAAATATATGAATTCGAATGAGCAGAACGATTTCGGCGCATGGATCTTTGTGGGGATGGATTTTAAAACGCCATCCTCGACGACCACGATCTCGCCGGGCTCTATGTCGCGCACGAATGTGCCGCCGACGGCATCTATGGCGCAGCTCTCGGAGGCGAAGATATAGTGCCCGTCGAACAGGCCCATGCAGAGCGGGCGGAAGCCGTTGGGGTCGCGGACTGCGATCATTTTTCTGGGGCTCATGATGAGCAGGGAGTAGGCCCCCTTGATCCGTTCCATGGCCTTCGCAACCGCTGCCTCTATGGAATCGGCGAGAAGCCTTTCCTGGACGATTATGTAGGCGATGATCTCGCTGTCGTTGGTGGAGTGGAATATGCCGCCATGCCCCTCTATCTCGAGGCGGAGATCGCCGGCGTTGACGAGATTGCCGTTGTGGGCCACGGCCAGGTTGCCCTTATAGTGGGAGACCACTATCGGCTGGGCGTTTTCGACGTTGGGCGTCCCGGTGGTCGAATAGCGGACATGGCCTATGGCCGAGTTGCCCTTGAGCTTGCTTATCATCTCAGCATTGAAGACATCGAGGACGAGGCCGAGGCTTTTGTGGCAGCTTATCACGCCTGCGTCGTTCACGGCAATGCCGCAGGACTCCTGGCCCCTGTGCTGCAGCGAGAAAAGCGCTGTGAATGTCTCATAGGCCGGATCGATGTTCGATCCATGTGGCGTGGCAATCCCGAATATGCCGCATTCCTCGCCAAGCCCCTCGTGGAAAGGCATGTCTTTTATTGAGTTTTCGTAAATCATAGTACCCCTAGTCTTTCAATTATCGTGTCGCCGCGCCCCTGCCTGCGCAGGCTGCCTGCTGCGGCGGGGCTATTCTTCGAATTGATTGGTGTCGTATGTGCTTATGATGCGGCGCGCTATCTCAGCTCTGGTCATCCTGCGCTCCATCGCCTGTTTCTCAATGAATTTGTGCGCCTGGCCTTCAGGCATCTTGAGGCTGGAGATCAGCAATGCCTTGGCGCGGTTTATGATCTGCATGTCCTCAAGCTTTTGTTTGAGGCTGTCGTTCTGCGACTGCATGGCCTGCAGCCTGTTGTGGATGACAGCTATATTCTTCAGCGTTGACCATAGGATCGCGCGTTTCAAGGGCTTTGCCAATACAAAGACCCCCGAAGGCTCCACTGTGCCGCGGATCTTGCCGGCCTGCTCCTCGCCTGCGACAATAAGGCATTGGCAGCAGCCGCGCGTGACCGCTTCGAGCGCCAGTTCCGCGCCCGAACCGTCCGGGAGGGGGGAGTTTATTATACAGAGGTCATAATCGCCGCGTGACAGCGCCATGGCAGCGCTGCCGGCGCTGTCGGCGGTGGATACCTTGCCGTATTGGCATGCGTTCAAAAAGTCCTCGAAATACACTCGGCCCGCTTCCGAACCGGAGATCACCAAAATATTGTTCATAATTGCCGCACCTCATGTTATAATAACATAAATTGCGGCGGCTGTGTTATATATACCCAAAAAAATTTCAGCTGCGCATAATGCGGCTATCTGTTGGAACCACGGGCTTCATGGGGCTTGGCGCCTTGGCTTGGGCTATGCTGTGCGGCTGCGCGGGCAAGGGGCAGCGCGAAAATAAAGCCTAAAAATCCGATGCGGGGTTTTGCCTGAATCGGCTTATTATTATACTATGCGGGATTATGCGAGGAGGCTTATCGATGAACGGCGAAGAACGGAGGGATGCCATATTGGCGATCCTCGAAGGGCAGGCGCGGGGCGCGGGCAGGGCGCCCGTGAGCGCGACGAGGCTGGCGCAGACGGTGGATGTGAGCAGGCAGGTGATCGTGGGCGACATCGCGTTGCTTAGGGCCCAGGGCAAGCCCATCATCGCGACGGCGAGGGGCTATATGATGGACGGGCCCGCAGCGGCGGCCGGGCGCTATATAGGGAAGATCGCGTGCCGCCATAGCGCGGGCGATACCGAAAAGGAGCTTGCGGGCATTGTCGAGCATGGCGGGGAGGTGATCGACGTGACGGTCAGCCACCACCTGTATGGGGATATAACGGGCCAGCTGAACATCGCAACAAAGCAGGATGCAGCAGATTTCGTCGCGCGCGTCAGGACTGGGGGCGAGCGCCTGCTTTCGGAGCTGACGGGCGGCATGCACCTGCATACGGTCGCGTGCCGGGACTGCGACAGCTTCGAGGCTATCAAGGGCTGGCTCAGGGAACAGGGGCTCCTCTACGAGTAGCGCCGGCAGAAGAAAAAAATAATTGGCGAAAACCGCTTGACTAATGGTCCGCCACGCCGTATACTTGACATATGTCATTACACATATCGTTTGCTTGCCGGACGCCCGGCCCGTCAGGGCTGCGGAGGCTGGGGCGCATGCCCGGCCCGCAGGGGCTGCATCCCATGACCCGCAGGGACACCGCCGAGGCTGGGGCGCATGCCCGGCCCGCAGGGGCTGCATGGGGGCGCCGGCAGGCTGTACGGCATTAGGGAAGGGGGCCCATTATGAAAATCCAATCTACAGGCGCACGCATAGGCGCCACCAACACGCACAAGATCACCGCCGCCGCTCTGCTCATAGCGATCGGCATCGCCATCCCCATAATCTCGCCATTCAAGATCTGGCTGGAGCCAGCATCTTTCACGCTGGCGAGCCATGTGGCCATTTTTATCGCAATGTTCATAGACCCGCTGATAGCCATAGCGGTCGCCATCGGCACGGCCATCAGTTTTTTCAGCCTTTCTATTGTGGTGGCGCTAAGGGCGTCGTCGCATCTGGTATTCGTCATAATAGGGGGCTTGTATCTCAGAAAACACCCTGAGATACTGTTCAACCCCGCAAAGGTGCAGTTATTCGCATTCCTGATAGCGCTGATACATGCGGCCGGCGAGATGATCGTCGTCAGTGCCTTCTATTTCGGCGGCAGCATGACCCAGTATACCTCGCTGCAGATGGTCTTCCTGCTGATCGGCCTCGGCTCGGTCGTGCACAGCATGGTGGATTTTGAGATCGCGCTCGTGGTGTACAGGGCGCTGTGCAGGCAGAAAGGCTTCGCGGCGGCCTTTATGCGCAAGGCCGCTTAAAGCGCCCGGCTGAGCAGGCGGCTAAGCAGCGGCGCAAAAAATCAGCCAAATTGTAAAAAATGCCTTGACGCGGCCCGTATTTGAGGCTATACTTTACTTCATGAAAAGCAGCAAAGGCGCTGCGGGTCCCCACCCGTGGTGCTTTTGTTTTTTGGTGGCGCAGGCAGCCATTCGGCTGGCAGGGCCAGCGCGCCACGGCCGCAGGCAAGCAGGGCCAACGCGCCCCGCCGGCCCAAACGTTTTAGTTGGAGGACAGAATAAAATACTATCAGGAGGTTTTGTGTTATGTTCAATATGAATACGGATTTCGGAAGCATGGTGTTCAACGACGCAGTCATGAGGGACAGGCTCCCAAAGGAGATCTACGAATCGCTAAACAAGACGATGCTAACGCGCGTGCCGCTGGACATCAACGTGGCGAACGTGGTGGCCAACGCGATGAAAAACTGGGCCGTGGAGAAGGGCGTGACCCACTTCACGCATTGGTTCCAGCCGATGACGGGCGTGACCGCGGAGAAACACGAGGCCTTCATATCCATCGAGCCAAACGGCGGCGTCATAATGGAATTTTCGGGCAAGGAGCTCTTCAGGGGCGAGCCGGACGCGTCGAGCTTCCCCACAGGGGGCATACGCGCCACGTTCGAGGCGCGTGGCTACACCGCCTGGGATCCGACATCCTACGCGTTCATAAAAGGCAATGTGCTGTGCATACCGACGGCGTTCTGCTCGTACAGCGGCGAGGCCCTTGACAAAAAAACGCCGCTGCTGAGGTCTATGCAGGCGATCAGCAGGGAGGGCCGCCGGCTGCTGAAGCTGTTCGGCGAGGCGGACGATGTGGACGTGCTCGCAAATGTCGGCGCGGAGCAGGAGTACTTCCTCATAGATCAGTCGATGTACGACAAGCGCCCAGACCTCATCTATTGCGGGCGCACCCTCTTCGGCGCCAGGCCGCCCAAGGGGCAGGACCTGGAAGACCATTATTTCGGGGCGATAAAGCCCAGGGTCGCCGCATACATGAGCGAGCTGGACGAGACCCTGTGGACGCTCGGCATAGCGAGCAAGACTAAGCACAACGAGGTCGCGCCCGCGCAGCACGAGCTCGCGCCGATCTACGAAAGCGTGAATATTGCCACGGACCACAACCAGCTGACCATGGAGCTGATGAAGATAATCGCGCCGAATCACGGGCTGACCTGCCTGCTCCACGAGAAGCCATTCGCGGGCGTGAACGGCAGCGGCAAGCACAACAACTGGTCGATTGCGACATCCACGGGGGAGAACCTGCTGGATCCCGGCAGCACGCCATACGAGAACGCGCGCTTCCTGCTGTTCCTCTGCGCCGTGATAAAGGCGGTCGACGAGCATCAGGACCTCCTGAGGATTTCCGTCGCCACAGCCGCGAACGACCACAGGCTTGGCGCCAATGAGGCCCCGCCCGCCATAATATCCGTCTTCCTTGGGGAAGAGCTCACGGACATACTTGAGACCATAAAGCGCGGCGCGGAATATGAGCAGAAGGAAGAGACCCAGATGGAGATAGGCGTGGACGTGCTTCCGGTCTTCCCGAAGGACACTACGGACAGAAACCGCACCTCGCCATTCGCGTTTACGGGGAACAAGTTCGAATTCCGCATGGTGGGCTCGTCCCTGTCGATTGCCGGCCCCAACTTCATACTGAACACGATCGTCGCGGATGCCCTGTCGCAGTTCGCGGACGAGCTGGAGAAGGCGGACGATTTCCTGGCAGCGGTCGATGCGCTGGTGAAGCGCACCATAGTCGAGCATGAAAGGATCATATTCAACGGGAACAACTATTCGGAGGAATGGGTCGCCGAGGCGGAGAAGCGCGGGCTGCTGAACCTTGCGGCCGTTGCGGACGCCCTGCCGCTCTTCACCATGGATAAGAACATAAAGCTCTTCGAAAAACACGGCGTGCTCATGCGCTCGGAGGTGGTGTCGAGGGCCGAGCTCCTTATGGAAAATTATGTAAAAACCATACACATAGAGGCCTTGACAATGATAGACCTCGTGCACAGGATGATAATACCGGCTGTAGTCGATTATACGGGCAAGGTGCTCGATTCGCTGCACAAGAAAAAGAATATGAACATATCGCTCAGCCTCGACACATCGCTTGAGGCGAAGCTGGCCGAGAGGCTTTCCGGGCTTTCGGGGACGCTGCAGCGGGATCTCGACCGCCTTGAAGAGGCGGTGATGCAGGCGGCCAGATGCAGCGGCGCCACAGAGAGCGCGCGCTACTACGGCACGGAGGTGTTCTACAGCATGCAGTCGCTAAGGGGCTCCGTGGACGAGCTTGAGACCATAGTCGGCGGCAATGACTGGCCCCTGCCGACGTACGGCGAGATCCTGTACAGCGTGAAATAGCGCGGCGCGGGACAACAGGGCGGCGCGGATGGCACGATGACAATAGAACGGTGCGGATGGCACGATGACAATGGGGCGGCGCGGATTATTGCACGGATCGCAGTGTGATAATCCGCGCCGTCCCATTGCCGTAAAACGTGCCGCCCCATCGCCGTTCACGATTTTGCCATTCGGGATTTTGTCATTCGAGATTTTGTTTAGTTTGGCCCATATCCTTGAATGATGCCGCATAAAGTTGTATAATGTGGAAAGCATATCGGAATAGTATAACGCGGCGCCGGCTTTTGGGGCGGATTGCCAAAACGGAGGAGATGATGACAAAGTATATTTTTGTGACAGGCGGGGTGGTTTCCGGCCTCGGCAAAGGCATTACCGCAGCGTCGCTCGGGCGCCTTTTGAAATCGCGGGGGCTCAAGGTGAGCGCCCAGAAACTGGACCCTTATATAAACGTCGATCCGGGGACCATGAGCCCCATACAGCACGGCGAGGTGTTCGTCACCGAGGACGGGGCCGAGACGGATCTCGACCTAGGGCATTATGAACGCTTCATAGACGTGGATCTGAACCGCTTCTCCAACCTTACCACAGGCAAGGTCTACTGGAACGTGCTGCAGAAGGAGAGGCGCGGCGAGTACCTCGGCGAGACCGTGCAGGTAATACCGCATATCACCAACGAAATAAAGCAGTTCATATACGCCGTCGGCAAGAGCAGCGACAGCGATATCGTCATAACCGAAATCGGCGGGACGATAGGCGACATAGAGAGCCAGCCTTTCCTTGAGGCGATAAGGCAGGTGGCCCTTGAGATCGGCAAGGAGAACTGCCTCTATATACATGTCACGCTCGTCCCCTTCATAGAGGGCTCGCACGAATACAAGTCAAAGCCTACCCAGCACTCGGTCAGGGAGCTTCAGTCCATGGGGATCGCCCCTGACATTGTCGTGATACGCGCCGATGATTTTGTCGGCGACAGCATACGCAAGAAGATCGCGCTTTACTGCAATGTGACGCCAGACTGCGTTATAGAGAACATAACATTGCCGCTTCTTTATGAGGCGCCGCTGATGCTTGAGGAGCAGCGGTTTTCCGAGATAGTGTGCCGGAAGCTGCATATACACGCGCCGGACCCGGATCTCACCGAGTGGCGGGCGATGCTCAAACGTATAGGGCGGCGGGACAAGAGCGTCCGCATAGGGCTTGTGGGCAAATACATAAAGCTGCATGACGCCTATTTCTCGGTGGCGCAGGCGCTGAGCCACGCAGGCTACGAGACCGGGGCGCGGGTCGAGATCGTGTGGATCGAGGCGGAGGACATCACAGAGGGCACTGTGAATCAGGCCCTGAGCGACTGCGGGGGCATACTCATACCGGGGGGCTTCGGCGAGAGGGGCATAGACGGCAAGATATGCGCGGCCAAGTACGCGCGGGAGAACAATATACCATATCTAGGCATCTGCCTCGGCATGCAGATTGCCGCGATTGAGTTTGCGCGGAATGTGCTAGGGCTCAAGGCCGCAAACTCGTCAGAGTTCGACGAAGGGTCGCCAGATCAGGTGATCGGGCTGATGGAGGATCAGCATGGCAACATACCCAAGGGTGGCACGATGCGCCTGGGCGCCTACCCGTGCAAAGTCAGGCAGGGCTCGACGCTGCACAAGGCCTATGGGCTGGACCAGATATCGGAGAGGCACCGCCACAGGTACGAGTTCAACAATGCGTACAGGCAGGCCTTCCGGGACGCGGGGATGGCCATCTGCGGCGAGTCGCCGGACAACAGGCTGGTAGAGGCGATAGAGGTCCCGGCGAACGATTTCTTCGTGGGCGTGCAGTACCATCCCGAATTCAAGAGCCGCCCCAACCGGGCGCACCCCCTGTTCAAGGCTTTCGTGGCAGCGGCGCAGGAAAGGCCGCCAGGGCGCGAGATCAAGGTAGTGGATTGAGGCGGCGCGCCCTTCGGTTACCATAGCTTTGCAGCTAGATTACATTTTAATAAAATTAGATAATTGTTATTGCGAAACCACAGAAATCGGTATAATATGTAAATAGAGAATTAGCGGGACGGCGGGGGCGCGTGTGGCGCCCTGGAACTGGCGGAGCGCGTGGAAACGCTGGAAATTGAATGGGCCGGCGGGGCGCGCGTGGCGCATCGGCCAGGGCGCGTGTGGCGCCCATGGGCCGGCGGGGCGCGTGGAAGCGCTTGAAACCGAATGGGACGGCGGGGCGCGCCGGCGGGCGCGCGCACGGGTTTCTATGCCAGGCGGCCATACAGGCCATCGTACAGTAATCTTTAATGAGAATCGGCTGAGAATAGGAGAGTAAGATTATGAAAAAGATAGTGTCTTGGATTGCGATAACGACTATGGCAGCCGCATTGTTTGTCTCAGGCGCTGCCAGCCAGCCGTCATACGCGGCGGCCAGTTTCCCCGACATAGCGGGCCATTGGGCGGAGGGCGAGGTCATGAGCGCCACCAACCACGGCTATATCAATGGCTATGTGGACGGCACTTTCAGGCCGGACAACCCCATTTCGAGGGCCGAATTCGTAAAGATCATCAATACCGCCATGTATTATACCGAAATGACGAACATAGCCTACAAGGATGTCCCTGTCAACGAATGGTATTTCTATGAAGTCCAGAAGGCCCAGCGCGCCGGCTATATCCAGGGCGACGATTCGGGCCTGTTCAGGCCGGACGCGCAGATAACCCGCGAAGAGACGGCGGTGATCCTGGGGCGCATTTCCGATGAAGGCGATTCCAATTTCTCCCTTACGGGGGTCAGGGACGTGTCGCGCGTAAGCGACTGGGCCATGGAAGGCGTGCGCAGGGCCTACAGCCTGGGCTATATGAACGGCGACACGAACGCGAACTTCAACCCGGCGGCCCCTCTCAGGCGGGGCGAGGCGGTCAAGATAATAAACAGGGTGATCGGGCTGCAGCCCATGGATGTCAGCTCTGGCAGCGGCACAGGCCAGAACGGCAACCAGAACAACAATAACAACAACGATAATCAGAACAATAACAACAGCACGGCGCCCAGCGTATCGAGCGTCAATATCTCGTCCATAACCCAGAGCCAGGCCACGCTTACGTTCACCGTCTCCAAGGACGCTACGCTCTACTGGGTCGTGCTGCTAGGCGACGGGTCGTCTACGCCCAACGCGACACAGATAACGCAGGGGCGGACAAACGGGAATTCGTCCGCATATTCGTACAGCAGCAGGACAGTCTATGCCAATTCAAGCTCCAGCGCCACATTGAGCAGCCTGGATGCGGATCAGTCCTACAAGGTATGCCTCGTGGCCAAGGACTCGAACGGCGTATTCTCGCCCATAGCCACCAGGACATTTACGACCAGCGCGTCCGGGAGCACGGGCGAGAACTGGCTCAGCACCTTCAGCGTCGGCAGCATCACGAACGATTCCATCAAACTCACCGCGAGATCGACCAGGAGGGGCTATGTGTACTGGGTCATCGTCGAGGGCAGCAGCTCGTCTACGCCGTCGGCAAGCCGCATAAGGGATGGCAGGGACGCATCGAACAATTACGTCGATCATTCAGACAGCTTCTCGGTCAGCGCGAACTCGTCGGAGAGCATGGATATATATGACCTGACGCCGGGCACCAACTACCGCATCTATGGCTGCGTGTTCGACGGCACAAGCAGCAACAGCAACTACTCCGTGGTGAAATCGGCCTCATTTAAGACCACAGGCACCAACAACCAGTGGATATCCAGGCTGAACGTGCCGACCGCCGACATCCAAGAGACGTCAGCGCGCTTCACCAGCACCTTCAGCGTCAGCGGCAGCAGCTACAGGTTCTACTGGATGGCCGTGAAGAACTCGAACCCGACGCCGACCCCCGCGCAGATCAAGGCGGCCAGCTATGGCGGTTCGAGCACGGCGACGAACACTTACAACCCGAATATCGTCGATTTCGGCGACGGCAGCGGGTATTCCGTGCCGAGCTCAAGGTCTTTGAGCTATGATGTCAACAATCTTGTGGCCGGCGAGACCTATGCCGTCTACGGCGTGGTCTATTCGGGCTCGTCGACATATTCCAACGTCGTGAAGTCGAACACGTTCAAGGCCGACAGCCAGGTGGCCTACGCCACGAACCTCACGGCCATGTCGCTCTCGTACAAGGATGGCGGCGGGAGCACGAAGCCGCTGGAGAGCGGCAAGTTCAGCTTTGCGCCGGGCACATACACATATAACGTGGCATTGCCGGCAGGGAGCACCGAAATGTCGCTTTCCGTGACGACGGCCGCGCTGGCTACGGCCAGGCACAACGGCAACGTGTTCGCGAACTTCGGCGCTACAGGCAGCATCAGCGTGCCGCTTGGCACGGGGACTACGCAGGTGGACATAACCGTCCGCGAGAGCGGGAAGACGGACAGGGTATATAGGCTCAACGTGTCCGTGGAGGCCGCGCCGACTGCCGAGATAAACAGCATAAGCATCCAGGACCTGCAGCCTGAATTCTCATTCAGCAAGGGCACATACGAATATCACCACACTGTCGCCAGCGGCACTTCGTCTGTGCCTGTACTGGTGAATGCAGCGAGCGGCGTGAACGTGAACGTGACGAGCACTGGGCCCAGCCCGCCGTCGAGCTCTTCGGAGGGGAGCTATATGGTGCAGCTGAACGCCCCAAGCGCGGATACTGCGGGTTCGGGCGTCACGGTGATAACAATAAGCGCGTCCAAGGCGGGCGCGGACGATGTAGAATATAGGATCACTATTACAAGGCCTTAGCCTTACAATGCCTTGCCGCTGCGTGAAAACAACCTTCTTTCATTTTCACGCTTAGGGCTTTGCGGCAGCTTAAAGATGTAATGACGGCTGCGGGCTTGCACCGGCCCGCGGCCGGCCCACATTAGCCATCCGATGGCAGCAAGGGTGTTTAGGGGTTAATACTGTTCTCCGACTAAAAGCGCGACATATTTGCGGCTGATTCGCCGCCCTGCTTTGTTGCAAAGCCGCACCGAACCTCCGGGTTCGCCTTGCGTTTTGCGCCTAGCAGGACAGCAAATCATCACGCAAATCTTATCTGCGTTTCAATCGGAGAACAGTATAAAAGGGATTAGGAGGCGGCTTTAGGGAAGGCCGCCTATGCAGCGAAGGGCAGAGTATGGTAGGAAGAAATCTGACGCGCAGAAATGGCTCAATTCTTCGGAAAATGCTCGGACCGCTGTTGACCGTCATGATCTTTCAGGCAGCACTAGTTTACGGCATGTTTTTTTTGCTTGGGATCACTGAGGAGATCGAAGGCAATGCCTTTGATAATCTGGCGGAAACCACGGAGAGCAAAAGGGAACAGTTTGAACGCGACATGAAGCAGCTGTGGGGGAATTTAGGGGATTTCTCAGATGTTGTGAACACAAAGCTTTCAGGCATCATTGCTGTGCGCCTTGAAGAGGGCGACGGCGAGCCTTCTGTCGCGGAAATCATCGACGAGCTCACCCAGTCTGTGTCTGGCGACCTTGTACGGCTGCTCCGCAGGAACTATGCCACAGGCGCATTTTTGATACTGAACGGCGAAGATGGCGCTGAGGCCCGCCAGGGCCTGTATTTCCGCGCCATCGACCCCATTGGCGACATGAACGGCAATCAAGGCATAACGATAATGCGTTCCCCTGCGGGCTTCTCTGGCTTGCCAGACGGCATTTGGCCCGATCCGCTGTGGGAGCCGGATTTCACGCTTGAGCCTGGCGATCCGGCCAGCGCGTTCTATTACCGGCCATTTGCGGCCGCCCTGTCGAGCCCAGGCTCCCCGCCCGGCGCATTAGGCTACTGGTCCCCGCCTTTTGTACTCGGAGGGGAAGGCTCAGGCGGCCAGGATAGGGTGATAACGTATTCGGAGCCGCTGATGTTCAACGGCCTGCCCTACGGCGTATTTGGCGTCGAAATAAGCGAAGCCCACCTCGAATCAAGGATATATTCCGCCAGGCTGAACCTAGTCGCCGAATCAGGCTACGGGCTTATGCTTGGGGAGCGGCCGGAAGGCGGCGGGCGTAGCCAGAGCCTCAGGCCGGTCATCATGAACGGGCCCTTCCTCAAACAATCCTACGTGCCGGATCAGGACATAAGCATAGTAATGGAAGACAGCGATCTGCCCAGGCCTGAAGACATATACTCCATCACGAATCTGGACAGCCCCAAAACAGTCTACGCCGTCAAGCGGGAACTGGAATTGTACCCGGACGGCTCCCCCTTCGCCGACGAGCAGTGGTCAATATTAGGGATACAGAGCGAGGATGCCCTGCTGGGCTTTTCCAAGCAGATAAACACGCTTATGATGACGGTGCTGCTGGCGTCGATGGCCGCAGGCGTTATCGGCATCGTCCTGGTCGCGAATATGATCACCACGCCTATCCGCGAGCTCGCGTCCCAGCTGCGGAGCACCGACCCGAACGGCAAGATCCGGCTGGACAAGCTCGCGATCCTTGAAATTGACGAATTGTCGGAGTCCATAGAGACGCTGAGCGAGAAGGTGGCGGACGCCAACCGCAAACTTGCCGACATACTTGAAATGGCAAAAACGGCAATTGCTGTATTCGAATACAACGACAGGCATACGAATCAGATCATCTATACTAAGCAGTTTGCGGAGCTGATCGGCCTGCCCGAGTCCGACGGGAGCACTATGAAGATCCCTGAATTCATAAAGGCCGTGCGCAAGCTGAAACTGGTAAAGGAATCCGTGCAGGAACCCCGTAGGGACTATATCTACAGGACATCGGGCACCGGCAAGCCGGTCTGGGTCAGGCTGCTTCTGGCAAAGGGGAAGAACAGCCTGACGGGGGTGATCACGGACGTGACGCGGGAGATGGAGGAGCTGAAGCGGCTGGAGTACGACCGAGACTATGACATACTCACGGACGTGTACAACAGGCGGGCCTTCCACCATATCGTGTCCGGGCATTTCAGCGAGCCGGAGAAACTGGGCGTAGCCGCAGTCGTGATGCTCGACCTCGACAACCTGAAGAATATGAACGACACCTTCGGGCATGACTACGGCGACAAATATATAAGGCTTACGGCCGCCAACCTCAAGAAGTTCGGTTCGGAGCAGACGGTTGTGGCCAGGCTCGCGGGGGACGAGTTTATAGTCTTTTTCCATGGCTACAGCGATAAATCGCAGATCCGCGCCATATGCGATATGATAAAGAACTCCATGGGGGAGGCCGCGCTCCTGCTTCCGGACGGCACGAAGGCGGCCATACAGATATCGGCAGGGATAGCGTGGTATCCGGACGATTCGGAGTCATGCGAGGAGCTGATACGTTTTGCGGATTTCGCCATGTACACGGTCAAAAAGACGAACAAGGGGCAGTTCAAAGAATTCGACATTGGTTTCTACAATAAACATTCCTATCTCTTGTACAGCCGGAAAGAACTGGATCTCATACTCGAAAAAGAGTTGGTGTACTACCTGTTCCAGCCCATAGTGGATGCGTCGACTGGGGATGTCTACGCCTATGAGGCCCTGATGCGGCCTATGGGCGAGACGATACAGAGCCCGGCTGCGCTGATAGCGCTGGCTCAGGCGCATTCGCGGCTGGGGCAGATCGAGACGCTGACGCTTTTCAAGGCACTTGAGGCCTTTGTGAAATTGCCGGGGATCTACGATAGCGGCCTAAAGGTCTTCATCAATTCCATAGCGAGCCAGAAGCTGACCCAGGATGAGGAGAAGCTGCTTGAGGGGTATTATGGCAGGTATCTGGACCGGGTCGTGGTCGAGCTGACCGAGGGTGAGCGCAACGATGAGGCGATGACAAAGGAGAAGCTGGATTTCATGCGGGCGCATGGCCAGGAGCTCGCCATCGACGATTTCGGCGTGGGCTACAACAGCGAAAGCCTCATGCTGAAATATCAGCCGGACTATATAAAGATCGACATGGAGCTCATCCGCAACATCCACAATGACCCCAACCGCCAGTCGCTGGCCAAGAACCTCATCAAATATGGGAAGACGGCGGGCATCAAGATGCTTGCCGAGGGGGTGGAGAGCTTTGAGGAGATGGAGTACCTGATAAAGGCGGGGATCGATCTGCTCCAGGGCTACTATATCTGCCGCCCGATGAATATGCCGCCGACATCGATACCCGCGCTCAAGGAAGAGATACGCAGGGCGGCCAACGGCGAAGGCTGACGCGGCGGCCGGTGCAGGCGGCGGGCCGGCAACGTCATATGGCGCAGCGGGCGGGCCGCCGCGCCAAGTGCGCCATGCTGGCCGCCGGCGCCGCCAGCACATAGGGCCGGACGGGCGGGCAGCACGCCGCCAGCCGCCGCACTAGCTGGTGCCAGGCGTGCCAGGCTGTGACCGAAGCGCCCACAGCGCCGCCGCGCCGAGTGCGCTGGGCTTGCCGGAGCGCTGCCGCGCCGAGTGCGCCGGGCTTGCCGAAGCGCCGCCGCGCCAGGCCTGACGCCGCCATTACGAGACCGCTGTGTCCAGCGCGATCCTCACCATATCCGTAAACGTCTCCTCGCGCTCCTTCGGGCTTGTCTCCTCGCCGGTGACGAAGTGGTTGCTCATGGTCAGGATGGCCAAGGCGTTCACGCCGTTGACGGCCGCATTCATATATAAAGCGGCGGCCTCCATCTCGACGCACAGCACGCCCATGGCCGCCCATTTCTTCCACCATCCATCCTCGACCTCGTAAAAGACATCGCTTGTGAGAATATTGCCGGCATGGGCGCCGATGGAGAGCGCCTCGGCTGCCGCGTGCGCCTTTAGGAGTAGTTCCCAGCTCGCTGTCGGGGCGAGCGTGCCGTTCAGCTGGAAGGTATGCGCATAGTTGGAATCGGTCGATGCAGACACCCCAAGCACCACATCCTTGATTTTCAGTTTGCTGCTGAAGGCGCCGGCAGTGCCGATGCGGATGAGGTTCTGGACATTGTATTCGGTGATCAGCTCCCACGTGTAGATCCCGATGGAGGGCATGCCCATGCCCGTGCCCTGGACTGAGACAGGGACGCCCTTGTACGTGCCGGTGAACCCGAACATCCCGCGGATCTCATTGTAGCACACCGGGCTACCCAGGAAATTCTCGGCGATGAACTTCGCCCGCAGCGGATCGCCCGGCAATAAAACAGATTCAGCTATCTGGCCGGCAGACGCGGCATTGATATGTGTTGACATGGAGCACCTCACTTTCCACTTTCCTTTTCATAGTCATGCAGTTTTTCCTTGACTTCTCTCATTAATTGTACGCGGCTGTCCCGATAAGTCAACAGCTAAATGAGAAAAAACCGCATTAATATGCAGATGTCATTCGAAAGTCCCCTACGCTTTATGCGCAGCTACCCCCATCACGCGCCTATCACTGCGTGCGCCGCAGGACGTCAGATCATAGCGCAAATCTTGGCCAGTTTTAATCGAAGAACAGTATCGGTAATCTTTCTTTGATTTTTACATGGAATTAGTGTAAAATGAATTAGGTGGCCATGATAGACGATGGACGGCGGAATCA
>JAIRSA010000075.1 GCA_031255695.1 Eubacteriales Family XIII. Incertae Sedis bacterium
AGAAACCGCTACCTCGTTGGCACGATCTCCAGCCAGTAGCCATCGGGATCGGTGATGAAGTAGATCCCCATGCCTTCATTTTCATAGCATATGACGCCCATCTCCTTATGCTTCTTGTATGCGGCGTCGAAATCGTCCACGCGGAACGCCAGATGGAATTCGTTGTCGCCCAGGCTATACGGCTCTTTCCTGTCCCTGAGCCAGGTCAGCTCCAGCTGGTGCCCGGATTCCCCGTCGCCCATGAACTCCAGTATGAAGCTGCCGTCCGCGCTTTCCTTGCGCCTTTCGGTCTTCAGCCCCAGGGCTTCTTCGTAGAATTTCCTGCTTTTTTCTAGATCCAACACATTGAAGTTGTTGTGTACCATCTTGAAATTCATAATGTTCACCTGCTTTCATTGCGCGCCCATCCACGTTCGCGCACCTATCTACATTTGCGCGCCCATCCACGTTTGCGCACCTTCCAACCGGCTGCGTTATTTGCAAACGGCCGGAAGGCGCCATCTGAAAGCCCTCGCGTTCAGCGTGGCCGGGACTCACCGGGAAGTCCAAACGGCGGGAAGGTGCCATCCGAGAACTCCCCACACTATCTTATCGGGCATACGCCCGCTTCGCAGCCGTCGGTGCCGACGTCGTACTCCTGCTCTTCCTTTTCGTATTTCGATATGAGCGACGGTATGAACGGCTTCATGGCCGCCACACGCCTCTCGAATTCATCCTGTGTGATCTCCTCATAGGGCAGCAGCTCGTAGAAACTGTCCTCGAAGGCCAGGAATGACAGCGCTACCGTGTCGTCCCAGTGCTCCCACACCCATTCTTCCACCTGCTCCCATTCGCCGTCGCGTACATGGACGGTGATGGAGCAGTTGTGATCGACATAGTTCTCCATGAACATACGGTAGATCTCCAGCTGTTCCACCGCGCTCACGTCGCGCTTGATCTTGCCAGCCGGCGCCTGGATCGGGAACTCCACCACCTTCGTCGTGCAGTTTTCCTCAGACTGCCCATTCTCCGGGAAAACGGGATAGCCAAGCTCTGTGCAGACCTTTGCCAGCGGATCGTCGCTGCTGATGCGGATCCGCCTGACGTAGTAGGGCGCATGCGAGAAATGCACGCCGCTCGACACGACGGGCAGCAGGCTCAATGTCCCTTCCGGCTTTATGGTCGTGACCAAAAGCGGCTTCTCCATGCCCAGCTCTTCAGCGTACTCGGCGGCCGCCCGCTTCGCGGCCTCCCTCAGCTCGGCCAGCAGCTGCTCCTGCTCCTCGCGCGAGAGCTTCAGGGCGTTGGCCATGTCCTGCCATCCCGTCAGCGAGCAGCCCAGAAGCTTGTCCCTCTGCTGGACCGCGTTCCATTCTGGTATCTCAAGCTCGGTGCACGTCATCCTGTAGCCCGCCCTGGCGGACAGCCGCTGCGCGTTAAGCAGGCCGGCGCGGTCAAGCCTCCCGTCATTCACGAAGCCCATCACATTTACGGTCGTGAGGTTGCAGAGGCCCTTGGAATCGAGCAATATCTCCGCGCACGGGTTGACCCCCTGGAAATTCGGCCTCCGTTTGCTGCCGGCGACCTCGTTCACCCAGCCCGGCTCGCCGGAATACCGCATCTGCTGTAGATGCCAGCGCAGTTCCTCCCTCGTCGGGCGCCTCGTATAATAGATCGAATTGTTGCTCATCTGGCGGTGGGCGATCTCCTGATCGATCACCCATTTCTCGTCCACCTTCTTGAACAGCTCGCTCTTGGCCTGTATGCAGTCCTTGTCGTCCTGGTCCAGCAGCACTATCTCCGCCGTCCGCCTGACCCCGCCGACAACCACATTCTCCCCGATTATATTCGCTATGTCCAGGCAGTCTATCGGATGCAGCCTGACGTAATCCGAAGTCGAGCGGCTCCCCGCCTTCTCGATGGCCTTGCCGATCTTCATGAACATATTCTTCATGCTCTGGTGCCCGCTGGCGGTCCCGCCGAAAGTCCTGAGCTTGTCGCCCTTTGGCCTTACATTGTCATAATTGAGTATGATAGTCGCGATCTTCCTGTATTCCGTGCTGTACAGCGCCTTGAGGAAATAGTCCATGGCCTGCACCCAGCCCTCCTTGCTGTCGCCTATCGTGATCTTCATCGTGTCGTTGTGGCTGAACTCCAGCGAGGTGCTGTCCTGCCTGTGCGCCCTCAGCATGGGGGTGTACGATTCGTGTATGATCTCGATGTCCGTCCTTATCGCCGGCAGCTTCGCGACATCCGACTTCAGCAGCCGTATGCCCACGCCGGAGCCCACCATCAGGAGGTAGAAGATATCGCGGAATGCGGAAAAGCTGTCTATCACCTGGAATGAGCAGTTGAAATTCGACATCGGGTAATATTTGGACACATCGGTGCTGCCGACCCAGAACGTCCTGCCCGAAAGGAACTGCTTCAGGCCGTACACATTCCTGTACAGCTGCTCCGCCTCCTCCTTCGATGTGGGCACGAGGCTACAGTTGTATTCCACCGCCCGCCTTACGGTCTCCCACCAATATTCCCTGCGCGTCTCCTCCGGCACCCACCGCGAATATGTGCGGTAGTACACAAAGTTGCCCAGCTGGTTCATCGGCGACGGCATGTGCTTGAATTTGCTGACGAACTCGTCCGATATCACGCGCCCGTCCCGCCGCTTGCGCGCGTCGCGCGTCTTGTCGCGCTCATAGCGGTAGATGATGAATTTCTTCGCGGCGTCCTTCCTCTCGCTGGCCATCAGGAAGTCTTCGACCATGTCCTGGATGTCCTCCACATGGATCGGCCGCTCCGCAGTCTCCACCTGCCGCCCTATCTCGGCGGCTATATTCCCTGAAAGCCCCTCGTCAATGCCGCCGGGCGTCTCCATCATCGCGTTCTCGACGGCCAGCTTGATCTTCAGCCCGTTGAAGTCTACAAGCTTGCCGTCACGTTTGATCACAGTTTTCATACCTGTCTTTCATCCCTTCTTTACCGTATTTGTGCCGCCGGACGCCACGGCCACAGCATGGCGGGCGGGCACACGTCCCTCCAACATATGGATACTAAAAGCCGATTATTTCTGTCTGGAATACATTATATAGTATTGGCACCCATGGTTCAAGGGTTTTCTGGGATTTTTTTCGGAGTGGCGGAAGTGGCAGGGAAGGGGGGTGGCAGGGGGCGGAGTGACATACATAGGAGGCGGCATGGCCCCGCGCACAGAACGCGTGGCAGCCCATGCCGCCTCCAGCGTAACTCACAGAATGCGTGGCAGCCCATGCCGCCGTCCCCCCTGTTGCGATCCGGCGTAACGATCCGGGCGATGGCTAGGCTAGGCGCCGGCGGGCTTTTTGCGGAGGGCCTCCAGCGCCAGATAGACGATGAAGCCGACGGCGAAACCGAATATGTAGGCGTTCGCGGATATCATCTTGAACAGGCCTGTGCTGCCGAGCGCCGTCGCCGACCCGATAGTCGGCAGAATGAAGCCGCAGATCCACGCGGCCACGGCATTCATGTTGAGGCCGTGCGTATACCAATATTTTCCGGATTTCCCTTGGTAGAGCGACATCACGTCCGCTTCCCTTTTCTTGACGATGTAGTAGTCGGCTATGAAGATCGCCGCTATGGGGGCAAGTATGCCGCCATATACGTTCAGCCAGCCGATGATATAGTTCCCGGCGTCGCTCAGTATCCACCATGGGCGGTAGAGCACCGCTATGGCGCAGGAGATGAGCGCGCCGAGGCGGTAGCTTATGCGCTTCGGCCAGAGGTTGGAGAAGCCGTTCGCAGGCGCGACTATATTTGCGGCGATGTTCGTCGTGACTGTGGCTATGACCACGCCGAAACCGATCAGGAAGGTTATGACGGGGCGGTCTATATGATTCAGGGCCTCGGTCGGGTCGAAGATCGGCAAGCCGTTGCCTCCGAGGTTCACAAGCTTCGTCGCCTGCGCGAAGAATGCGCCGACGAATGCGCAGACCGCCATGGTGATGGGCATGCCAAAGAGCTGCCCCTTGAACTGGGCGGACTGGCTCGACGCGTAGCGCGAGAAGTCGGGGATGTTCAGCGCCATGGTGGCCCAAAAGGCGACGCTTGATGTCAGCCCGGCCATGAAGATGTACCAGAACCCGCCATTGGCCTCGATGAGGGCAGTGTCGGACGCTGCGCGTATCACATCGCCGAATGTGTAGGTGTTGCCGGCGGCATCGCCATTGCCGGCAAGCATGAAGGACCAGACGAACAGGCAGAAGGTCAGGATGATGAGCACAGGCGCGCCGATGGCCTCGAATATCTTGATAGACCCCGCGCCGCCTGCGGTTATGGCGCAGGCCAGCGCCAGGAAGACAAAGAAGCCTACATAATGCGCATTGTCCATATCCCTTATGGAAGGCACGAACACGGACGCCATGGCGACAAGCGCCCCGCCCCCGAACCAGGACTGTATGGCGTTCCAGCCGCAGGCGGTGACGGCCCTGGACAATGAAGGGATGTGCGCGCCGACGGTGCCGAAGGTCATGCGGGCGAAAACAGGGAAGGGGATGCCGTATTTCGTGCCGACGTGGGAATTCAGCTGGATGGGTATAAGGATGATGAGGTTGCCGAGCGCTACGTTCAGCACGGCCATCCAGGGGGACAGGCCCATGGCGACAAGGCCGGAGGCCATTGTGAACGCTGGAAGGCAGACCGACATGCCTATCCAGAGCGAGGCGATGTTATAGGTGCTCCAGTTCCGTTGCGCCACTGATGTGGGCGCCAGGCTTTTGTTGAAGTACTTGGAGCCGGCGAGCTCCGCGCGGGCCGCGGCCGTAAGCTCAAAAAGGCCTCTCCGGGCCTCGCGGGTAGGGGCTGGCTGTGCAGAGTATGGCATACTTACCTCCATGTAGATTCTGTGTCTGTAACATATTAATATTGTATAATTCCATCCTGCAGCACATACAGCCGTATATTGCTATTCATCGTTGCCCATTGCTGTACGTTGCAGCAGGCCACTAAAAATTATCTCGTAGAAATCCTTGTTGTCCTGCGAAAATCCGGAGAAGCTGTCGGGCATTTCCTCCATGCTGGCCTTGCAGGCTATGGCGGTGTACAGATTGAAGGCGCCAATGACGCAGGCGGCGGCCGTGGCAGGGTCGCCAGGCCGGAACTCGCCGCTTTCCATACCCTTGCCGATAATGTCGATGAAGGTCCTGAATTTGTAGCTGAGTATCTTCTGCGCGGTTTCGGTCACGTTCGTGTCCGTGAAAAACTCGGTGTATAGCAGGAGGCTGGGGACGATCTTCTTTTCCTGAATCAGCCCGAACAGCATCTCCATCTCCATTTCGATGAACTGGCGCAGCTGCCCGCTGTAGGGGAGGGTCCTGTCGAGCCGCTCGCCGATGGACATGTACGGCACGGCGACCCGCGACTGCAGAAGCTCGACGAACAATGACTCCTTGCTGCTGAAATAGCCATAGATCGTGGTCTTCGCAAGCCCGGAACGCGCGGCGACCTCGGACATTTTCGTATTCATATAGCCTTTTTTCAAAAATGTTTCAAAAGCGGCGTCCAGCACCAGTTCCTTCTTTGACTCGCGGGTATCAGGCATGGGGCATCTCCCCATCCGCGCCCAGCAGGCCCGCAGCCTGCAGCCGCCGTATCTTCAGCTGCTTTCTGTAATTGCGCCTGTTGTTGTACCGGATGCTCCTGTCATCCACTATGGTGTAGATGACGGGGACGATTATAAGCGTTATCAAGGTAGAGAAGATCAGGCCGCCTATGACCGTTATGCCCATCGGTGCCTGCAGTTCGGCGCCGGAGCCGATCCCCAGCGAGAGCGGCAGCAGCCCCAGGCAGGTGGTAAGCCCTGTCATGAGGATCGGGCGCAGCCTGTACCGCCCGGCATTGACGATGGCCTCCTCCCTGGTTGGGTATATATTCTTGTTTTGGTTAATAAAGTCAATCAACAGTATAGAGTTGTTGACGACTATGCCAGACAGCATTATGATGCCGAGGAAGGCGACCAGGGAAAGCGGCGTATTCGTTATGAACAGCGCCAGGAAGGCGCCCGTCAGCGCGAACGGTATGGCCATCATGATGATGAAGGGCTGTATCAGCGATTCGAACTGGGAAGCCAGTATCATGTACACTATAAGGATGGCGAGCATCAGCGCATAGAACAGGCTGGTGAACGAATCCACCATCTCCTGCATCTCGCCGCCCGCGCTCCAGTCATAGCCGTTAGGGAGCCTGATCGCGGAGAGCTCCCGCTCGATATCCGCCGATATGGACTGGAGATCGCGCCCGTTTATGCCGGCCGTGATGGTGGCCGTCCGGACCTGGTTCTCCCTGTCGATGCTCGCAGGCGAGTTGTCGTACACTATATCCGAGATGTCCCCGGCGCTTACGATCTGCCCAGAGGGCGAGGCTACAGCGATCTGTAGCATCTTCTCCACGGAATCGCTGTAGGTGGAATCCAGCGACAGGACTATGTCGGTCTCCGTGCCGTCGGATTTGAGCGTCGTGGCAGTGACGCCAAGCAGCGAGTTCTCGAGGGCCTGGGCAAGCTGGTAGGCCGTGATGCCGTAGAAGGCCGCGTTGTTGCGGTTGATGCGCACCTGGACCTCAGGCGTGCCGTCACCCATGCTGTTGCTCACGTTTATGGTGCCGGGGACGTTATTGATGATCTCGTAGAAATCGTTGGAGATTTCCCTCAGCGTGTCGAGATCGTTGCCGTGTATGGCGATCGATATCGGGCTGCCGGCCGTCGTGAAGCTCATCGACGAGGTCTCCGTGACGCTTATCTTCGCGCCGACCATCCTTTCAAGCTGGCCGGAGACTTCGCGCACTATCTCTGACGTGCTCCTGATGCGCTCTTCCCTGTCGATCAGGGTGACCGATATGGATGCGGTATTCGCCGTCCCTGCGGCGAACAGCGAGGCCGCGCCGATGGAGACGGAATACGATGACAGTTCAGGTATGTTGTTGGCTATGTAGAACTCGGCGTCCGAGACGATCGCGTCGGTCGTCTCAAGCGAGGTGCCGTAAGGCGTCTCGATCGAGACGGAGAAGCTGCTCTCGTCGGCACTGGGTATCAGCACGCCGCCCACCATGCCGGTGAGCATGGCAGACATCAGCAGCAGCGCGAGCGCGGCCGCTATCACGCTTTTCCTGTGCCTCAGCGCGTATTGCAGGAAATGCGCGTAGCCCTCGGTCAAGGCTTTTATAGCCTTTTCGAACTCCGGCAGTATGGGTATGCGCACGGCCCTCCTGCCAAGCAGGAACTTGTCGCTGATGTCGCCGCCGCGCAGCAGGCGCGAGCAAAGCATCGGCACCACAGTCAGGGCGACGACGAGCGAGCATATGAGCGCGAAGCTGATCGTGTACGAGAATTCCTTGAATATCGTCGCGGCAATGCCCTCCACGAAAACTATGGGCAGGAATACCGCGATCTTCGTCATCGTGGCGGCAAAGACCGGCATGGTCACTTCCCTCGTGCCCACGATGGCGGCATCGATGGTATCGTCTTTCAGGCTTCGTCGTCGGAATATGTTTTCCATGACGACTATGGAGTCGTCGACGAGCATGCCTATGCCGACGGCCAGGCCGGACAGCGAAAGGATGTTCATGGTCAGCCCGGTGAAATACATCAATATAAATGTGGCTATGATGGACGTCGGTATGGAAACGGCGATGATCAGCGTGGACGAAAGGCTGCGCAGGAAGAAGAAGCACACGATGACGGCAAGGATGCAGCCTGAGATCGCCGTCTCGGCCACGTTGTTCACGGAGCGGTTTATGAAATCCGCCTCGCTATATGATATGGTGAACTCGACGTCGGGGTTCAGGGCACTGAGCTCCGCAAGCGTGTCGTCTATGTTGCGGCAGACGGCGACTGTGTTGGCGACCGTCTGTTTCGTGACGTTTATGCCTATGGCGGGCACGCCGTTCACGCGCCCCGAAGTGGTGGTTTCCTTCTCGCGCTCCTCTATGGTCCCCAGGTCGCTGAGCTTGATCACCTCGCGCGTGGGGAGGAGCAGCGGGATCTGGCCGATCTCGTCCAATGTGCTGAACTCGCCTATGGTCCTGACTATCATGTTGCGCTCGCCGAGGGTGACGTCGCCGCTGGGCAGCGTGATGTTCTCGGCGGCAAGCACCTGGCTGAGCTGGGCCAGGGTAAGCCGGTAGCCCGACAGGCGCTCCTGGCTGATCTCGACGCGTATCTCGTTCTCGCGCCCGCCGAATGTCCTGACGGCGGCCACGCCCTCGGTGCGCTCAAATACAGGGGTGACATCCTCGTCCACGAATTTCTGGAGTTCGGTAAGCGGCATCTCGCTGGACGCATATATGACGGACACTGGCATCATGGACGGATCCATGGCGTATATCATGGGCTTGCCCGCTTCCCCCGGAAGGAAGCCGCTGATCATCTCGACGTTCTCGCGCATATGCAGCGTGGCGAAATCCATGTCGGTGCCGTTCGCGAACTGCGCGATGACTACGGACATGCCGTCCATGGACATGGATGTGAGGGTGTCAAGGCTCTCCACGCGCGCGATCTGGTTCTCGATGGGGCGCGTGATTATGGTCTCGACCTCAGACGGCGCCGAGTTGGCGTACTGGGTCACGACGACGGCGATGGGGAGCTGCATCCTGGGGAGCAGATCCAGTGAAAGCCTGGAGAATGAAACGACGCCTAGCACGACGATTATGAGCATGAACATGATGGTGGTGACGGGGCGTTTTACAGCGATCTTAGAAAAACTCATAATTTGCCCCCTTATTCGACAATGTTGACGGCTGTGGATTCGTCAATATAGGTCTGGCCATCGGTGACGACGACATCGCCAGCGTTCAGCCCCCCTTCGATTTCAACGAATTCGCCATCGTCAATGCCGATCTCCACATTGGCGAGCCTGACCCTGCTGTCGTCTATGACGGCGACGACACGGCGGCCGGACTTGATCATGACCGCCTTGGACGGTATGGTGATGACCCCCGACGATCTGTCGACTGACAGCATGACTTCCGCGAACATGCCGGGCTTGATCCGGCTGTCGGCGTTGTCAAGGGTGATCTTGACAGGGTACGTCAAGGAACCCGTCACGGGCGCGGGGGATATGGCGGTGATCCGGCCTTGGACGGGCTCGTCGGAAGCCGATTTTATCATGATGTCCACCACGTCGCCCATGGCGACCCTGTTGATCATCTTCTCCGAAAGCCCTGCGTTTATGACAAGGCGGTCGATGTTGGCTATGGTGACTGCGGGCACGGCCTGGGTCGCAAGGGTCCCGGAGGACACGTTTACGGATGTGACATAGCCGCTGATCGGCGATGTGATGGATGCGTTGTTGTAGGCGTCCTGCGCGGCCGCATAGGTCTCGTAGGCCATGACGTACGACATCTGCGCCTGCTCATAGTTCTGCAGCGGGATCGCGCCCTCGTCCAGAAGGCGGCTCATCCTCTCGTACACGACGGAGGTGTTGTCGAGCGATATCTTGGCCTGGTTCAGGCTTGCGGCGAGCTGCGTGCTGTCCAGGCTGAACAGCAGTGTCCCTTCGTAAACCTTGCTGCCGAGCTCCACGTAGACATTTGTGACTGCGCCCGCGATCTTGGGCAGGACAGAGACCTCGTCCACCGCCTCTATGCGCCCCGTGATGACGGAGTCCAGGCTCACGTCGCCGTATTCGGCCACGGCCACGCGCACGTTGACGGGGATCTCCGCCTCCGGCGCTATGGGCTCCATGCGGGCGATTATGATGTTGTAGGCGCCGTAGCAGAAGGCGCCTGCGACGACGATGAAGATAATGAACTTGAGGAAGCCGTTCAGCCCTCTGCGCCGGTATTCAGGGAAGGACCCGGCGGCCATCGCGGGCTGAGGGGCGTAGCCTGCCTGTATGCCGGCACCGCCTTTGCCAGGCTGCTCTGCCGGAACGGACGTGCCCTTGCTGCCTTCCGGATTGTTGTTTGCGTCGCCTACATTCTTGTTTCCCATTGCATTTCCTTTCTGTCTATGGTACTATGGTACATTATTCATCGCAGCGGCCCGGCCGCCTCGCTTTACGCAAATTATGCAAAACCGCAATAATGGCAGAATTTTAAGCCGACCCATCGGTCGGACTGCCTTATATATAATACCTTGCCGCTCTGTATGTGTCAAGGGGGTTTGGCCAATTTGTTACTGTATTGAAGCTGTTTAGCGTATGTGGAGGAGATGTTTATGTCTATTCTTTCGAAGGGTGAATGTGAGGCTGTGCTGGACGTGCTCGCCCAGCTTTATCCTGGCGCCGTGTGCGCGCTGGAGCACGGCTCGGCATTCCAGCTGCTGGTGGCCGTGGCGCTTTCGGCGCAGACGACGGACAAGAGCGTGAACAAGGCCACGCCGGAGCTTTTCCGGCGCTTCCCCGACGCCGCCGCCATGGCGCAGGCGGATATGGAAGAGCTGCAAGGGCTCCTGAAGACACTGGGCATGTATAGGACGAAGGCCGCCAACATAAAAAAAATGTCGGAAAAGCTGGTTTCCGGCTATGGCGGTGAGATACCGGGGGACTTTGACGGGCTCGTGGCCCTGCCGGGCGTCGGCAGGAAGACGGCAAACGTGGTCCTGGCGGTCTGGTTCGGCGAGCAGCGCATCCCTGTCGACACCCATGTGTTCAGGGTGGCCAACCGGATAGGCCTGTGCCGCGAGAAGAATGTGCTGGACACGGAGAAGGCGCTGATGGCGAGGCTGCCGGAGGGCAGATGGACGGAGGCGCACCACAGCATCATATTCCATGGCAGGAACTGCTGCCGCGCGCGTGCGCCGGAATGCGCGTCATGCGCCCTGGGCGGCATGGGCCTGTGCCGCGCCGCAGGGGCCGGCGGCGATACCCAGCCGCCGGGCGTATAAAATCTTGGGCCGGCGCCCGCCCCCCGTGACGCGTCGTGACACGCGGCGGCCAACGCCCGCCCCCCAGCCGGCTGCGCCCGCCCGCCTGTCTGTGCGGCGGCCAGCGCCCGCAGCCCAGCTGGCTGCGCCCGCCTGTCTGTGCGGCGGACGGCCGTTTGTACGCCAGGCGGCCGGCGCCCGCCTATTCGTACCTGAGCGCCTCTATGGGATCGAGTTTGGCGGCCTTGCGCGCCGGGTAAAGCCCGAAAAACATCCCGACCATGGCGGAGAAGCCGACAGAGAGCAGCACGACGAAGGGGTCTACATTGACGCTTACGTTAGCTAAGCCCATGCCGACGGTAGCCACGCCTATGCCTAGGGTGGCGCCGATAAGGCCGCCCAAGGCGGAAACGAGCATCGCCTCAATCAGGAATTGCACCAGTATATCGCCTGTCTTGGCGCCGAGGGACTTCCTAATCCCGATCTCGCGCGTCCTCTCCGTCACTGAGACCAGCATGATATTCATTATGCCTATGCCGCCCACAAGCAGCGATATGGCCGCTATGGCGCCGATCGCGACGGAAAGCACCCCCATGATCTGCGTCATCCTCGTCTGCTGCGCCTCGACGCTGCTGCCTATATAATGGTCGGCGGGGCGTTTGTGTATGAGGGCGAGGTAGGATGTGATCTTGTCCAGGGAAGCCGATATGCTCTGGCTGCTGCCCACATAAAGATCCAGGATCTCGCTAGGGGCGTCGTTCCAGAGCGTATATGGCACGTAGGCCGCGTAGGACGTGCCGGACATCAGCCTGCTGAATATCGAATCCTTCTGGCGGTAGACACCGATGATGGTCATCTCGCGGATCTGCCCGGCGAATGACATGCTGATGCTCTCGCCGGCCACATCGCCGCGCCCGAAGAATTTTTTCGCCGCCTCTTCCGGTATTATGACGAATTCGCGCCTATTGTCGATATCGCTCTGCGAGAAGTCCCTGCCGTAGGCAAGGCTGCCGCCGGATACGTGGATGTAGTTGCCCGACACGCTGGAGAGGTTGAACTGCCCGGACATGCGCCCTATTTTCACGTCGGTGGCCGCGCTGTAGTAGGGCGACACGTACTCGATCTCGCTGCCGAACCGCTCGTTCAGCGCCGCGATGTCGCTGCTTGTGAAGCGATCCGAGCTGTCGGAATAATCCATGCCATATGTATTGGGGTAGATATTGGCATTGTTTTTACCGAATGAGTCGAACTCGGCGCTCACTGCGGAACTCGCCCCGTCGCCTATGGTCGTGATGGCGATCACGGAGCTGGTGCCGATGATGATGCCGAGCATCGTCAGGAAGGAACGCATTTTATTGCTTTTTATGGCCAGCAGGGCCAATTTCACGTTTTCAAGAAACAACATAATTTTTCACACCTTTTTTATGGATTCGCCGGGCGTGCCCCGCCCCTGCGGCCACATGGAGCCTCGCCGCCGGGGCGGTTATCTTTTCCATGGGCGTGCCCCGCCCCTATGGCTACATGGGCCCATGGCCCGCATCCCGTCCCTGTGGCTACATGGGCGCCTTTGGCGGGTTCGTGCGGTCGCTTATTATCAGGCCGTCCCGGAATGTGATCACGCGGTGCGCCCATTCCGCTATGTCGGGTTCGTGCGTGACCAGGATCACCGTATTGCCGTCATTGTTCAGCTCGGCGAAGAGTTCCATGATCTCTATGGACGATTTTGAGTCCAGGTTGCCTGTGGGCTCGTCGGCGAGCAGTATCGGGGGATGGTTCGTGAGGGCGCGCGCTATGGCCACGCGCTGCCGCTGCCCGCCGGAAAGCTCGTTCGGCATGTGGCCGTACCGGTCCCCAAGCCCCACTTTGTCCAAAAGGGCGTGGGCGCGCGCATGCCGTTTGGCGGCGGGGACCTTGCCGTACACCATAGGCAGCTCGACGTTCTTGAGGGCGCTCGTCCTGGGGATCAGGTTGAACGACTGGAACACAAAACCCACCTTTTGGTTGCGGATAAGCGAAAGCTCGTTGTCGTCGTATTCGTTTATGTCCAGCCCCTCCAGGCAGTATATGCCCCCGGTCGGCCTGTCGAGGCAGCCGAGTATGTTCATGAATGTGGACTTGCCTGAGCCGGAAGTCCCCATGATGGCGACGAACTCGCCCTTGTGTATGTCCAGGCTGACGCCGCGCAGGGCGGCGACCTCTATGGCGCCGTTGCGGTATACCTTCTCCAGATCCCTTATCTCGATGATCTTCTCGGCCTCGCTGCCGGTTTCGCCGCCGGCCTTGTTTCCGGCCCCCTGCGCCGGGGCGCGGCCGAGGGTCGTGTCAGCTGCCGTGCTGCCGGATATTCCGGCCCCCTGCGCCGGGGCGCGGCATAAGGGCGCCGGCGTGATGGGCGCGCCGGCACGTGTGTTTTCTTCCATTTCTGCCTCCATTGCGGCTCTTGGCTTTATCTTTGTACCGTTCCCCGATTTCTTATCCGATTGTATGGGGGGACAGTATCTTAGGCCGCTATAAAATCCAATACAGGCCAGTCCGTCAGCGCCCGTCAGTTCGGGGCTGTGTAGACGGGCATCCCGTCCGTAAGCTCGAATGTCGGGCTGAGGACTATGGTGTCCCCGTCGCTGATCTGGTCGGAGATGATTTCCACATATAGGGTGCCTTCAATGCCGAGCGTCACGGGCACCGACTTGAGCGTGTTGTCGCTTTTTACAATGAAGACCACGTTCTCCCCTGTAGTCGGATCCTGAAGCACTGCGTCCACGGGCGCGGCCAGGGTGCCCTCGCTGCGGGCGATGAGTATGGAGGCCTTGCCTGTCACCCCCGCGATGATGCCGCTGCTTTCGGTTATATCGATCGTCACGGGCACCACCATCTCGTTGGAGGCCTGATCCTTCTTCTCGCCTGTGGGCGCTATGTCGCTGACAAAACCGAGCGCCGTCTCGTCTCCGAGCACTTCCGAGGTGATGATCACCTGCTGGTTGAGCCTGATCTTGCTAATGTCGTATTCATTCACGCGCACCTTCATGTTCAGGCGCGAAAGGTCCTCGATGACGAACAGCGCCTCGCCGGCCGTCATATTGGCCGACTTGCTGCCGATATTGGCGTTGACCCTCGTGACCGTGCCGGATATGGGGCTGTCGATCTTGCTTTTCGAGCCTATGTCGAAGGAGTTGACGGTGATCAGGTCGTTGTTGTACGCGGTCTGCGCCTGCACGAAATCCTGTTCGGGCACCGCGCCTTCCTCATAGAGGCTTTTCAGGGCTTCATAGCGGTATTTCGACATGTCGAGCGCGGTCTGCGCTTTCTTGTACTGTTCGGTCAGCGCGCTGACGTCGAGGCGCGCGAGCGTCTGCCCCTTGGCGACGGTGTCGCCCACCGATACCAATATCTCCGAGATCTCGAATTCCGAGGACGACATGACCCTGACTGAGTCCACGCCCTCCACCGTGCCGTTCACCACTACATTGTTTTCGACATCCATTGTCCTGATCTGGCCGGTGTCCACGAATGTGCCGGCCGGCGCTGGCGTGCTATTCTGTGATAAGGCGAACAGGGCCGCGGCCCCGGCTGCAACTATGAAGACCGTTATTACGGCGATTTTCTTGCCTGCCCCTTTTCTCTTCTTTTTCAGTTTGCGCACATTGTCCGGCCTGTCGGTACCCCCGATCGCGCCGTTGGTGCCCTTCTGCTCTGGATACTGCAATTCTGACAAAATTATTTACCTCCCTAAAACAAGAACATTCAACTTATACTGTTCTCCGAGTGAAACGTTGATAAGATTTGTGCGATGAGATGCCTATCCCCGCGCTCGCCGCAGGGCGGCAAACCATCTGGCAAATCTTCGCCATGTTTTATATTGGAGAATGGTATTACCATATCATTATACCACGGATTTCAGGTTTTAAGATAATAAATTTTTAGAATACACCGCGGGATGTATTGCATGAATATATCCAAAGCTGAGTATACGAAAAAGCCTGCAAGTTGATTTTTTTTGACGTTGCGTTTTACCAGATAATCCTATATAATGAATCCGTATGCTATTGCCAATGCCATGCGGCGCCCGGCGCAGCACGCGCTGGGGACGCCTCTTCACACGGCATTATGGGCAAACAAGCGGAAAGAGGGGAAAAGATGCCGTCACCTCCAGACAGGGTCGCCTTTTCGGTATTTGGGCTCGATATAATGTGGTATGGCGTGATAGTCACGGCTGCGCTGGCCATAGCAGTCTTCATAACCTGCGCCCGCGCTGGCCGCTACGGCCTGAAGGCGGACAAGGTGCTTGACTTCCTGGTGTTCTGCATCCCGGCGGGCCTGATCGGGGCGAGGCTGTATTATGTTTTGTTCAACCTGAGCTTTTTCATGGAAGCGCCCGCGCAGATATTCAATACGAGGGCGGGGGGCCTGGCGATACACGGCGCGCTGATCTTCGGCCTGCTGACTGCGGCCGTCCTGTGCAAGGTGTGGCGCGTAAAGGCCATGGACGCGCTGGATCTGGCTGCGCCGTCCCTTGCCATCGCGCAGGCGATCGGGCGGTGGGGGAACTACATGAACCAGGAGGCACATGGCGGGCCCACGGATCTCCCCTGGGCGATCGTGGTGGACGGCGTGAAGGTGCACCCCACATTCCTGTATGAGTCGCTGTGGTGCCTGATGCTGTTCTTCGTCCTGCTTGCCGTGGACCGCAGGCGCAAGTTCGAGGGCCAGATATTCCTGCTTTACTGCATGCTGTATTCCGTCGAAAGGTTCCTTGTGGAGCAGTTGAGGACTGACAGCCTGATGCTCTTAGGCATGTTCAGGCAGGCCCAGGTGCTGAGCGCGGCGGTGTTCCTCGTGTGCCTGCCGATATATTTTATGATGAAGCGCCGCGCGAGGTTCAGCGACAGGCTGTTTTACTAGATATTACATCTACCGTCAATACTGCCCGCCTGCCCGGATCGCCGCCTGACGGCACGGAGCGCGGCGCACCTGCGGCTGGATGGCCGCAATGGAGGCAACAATAAATGAAACTTGGGATCGTAGGCCTGCCGAATGTAGGCAAAAGCACACTCTTCAACGCTATTACCAGGGCAGGGGCGGAAGCCGCCAACTACCCTTTCTGCACCATAGAGCCGAATGTCGGCGTCGTCACAGTGCCTGACAAGAGGCTTGAGGCATTGAGCGAAGTATACAAGTCCAAGAAGACGATATACACCACCATCGAGTTCTATGACATAGCGGGCCTTGTGAAAGGCGCGTCGCGCGGGGAGGGCCTGGGCAACAAATTCCTTGGGCACATCAGGGAGGCTGCCGCGATAGTCCATGTCGTGCGCTGCTTCGAGGAAGCGGATGTCGTCCATGTGGAGGGGCGGCTCGATCCGCTCTCGGACATCGAGACCATAGGCCTTGAGCTGATATTCTCGGATCTGGAGCTGATCGAGCGGCGGATCCAGCGGACGCAGAAGGGGATGAAGGCGGACAAGGGGCTGGCCGCCGAGGCCGAGCTGCTCAGGCGAGTCAAGGCATCGCTCGAATCGGGGAAGCCCGCCCGCACCATGGAGCTCTCCGACACGGAGCGGGACTTCGTGAGATCGCTGGAACTCCTGTCGTTCAAGCCTGTCATCTATGCGGCGAACGTGTCCGAGGAGGACGCGGGCGACCCGGACAGGAACGAGATGGTCGTAAAGACGCGGGAATACGCCGCTGCGGAGGGATCGGACACGGTGGCGCTGTGCGCCAAGGTCGAGGCCGAGATAGCCGAGCTCGACGGGGAGGAGAAGGCCATGTTCTTCGAGGAGCTGGGCATAAAGGAATCGGGCCTTGACAAGCTCATACACGCCTCATACAGGCTCTTGGACCTGATATCGTTCATTACGGCGGGCGAGCCGGAGACGAGGGCCTGGACGATAAGGCGCGGGACGAAGGCGCCACAGGCCGCCGGGCGCATACACACGGATTTCGAGAAGGGCTTCATACGCGCCGAGACCATAGCCTACGACAGGCTGATGGAGTGCGGCGGGAGCCTGGCAGCAGCAAGGGAGAAGGGCCTGATACGTTC
>JAIRSA010000162.1 GCA_031255695.1 Eubacteriales Family XIII. Incertae Sedis bacterium
CTGGGCTACAGCCTGGACGAGCTGCGCAACTACGTGACGCTGAAGACCAGCGCCTGCTTCGAGCCGACCCTGGACTACGTCGTCATCAAATTCCCCAAATGGCCCTTCGACAAATTCAACACGGCCTCAAGGCGGCTGGGGACGCAGATGAAGGCCACCGGGGAAGTGATGGCCATATCGCGCACATTCGAGGACGCCCTGCTGAAAGCGGTGACATCGCTGGAGGTCAAGCTGGACAGCATGCGTGTGGAATCCATATCCAGGATGGGCGACGACGAGCTTTCCCGCAAGATCGACGCCTGCGACGACGAGAGGATATTCGCGATAACCGAAGCGCTCAGAAGGGGATGCAGCGTCGAGCAGCTGCACCAGCAGACACGGGTGGACCCGTGGTTCCTGAACAAGATCAACAACATCGTATGCATGGAGAACACGCTGAAGAGCGAGGAGATCACCAGCGAGATCGTGCGCGAGGCCGAGGAGATGGGCTTCGTGGACTGCGAGATCATGGCGCTTTCCGGCATGACGCGCGAGGTGCTCCAGGACATAAGGGTATACAACGACATATTCCCGGTGTACAAGGTCGTGGACACCTGTGGCGGGGAGTTCGAGGCGGTGACGCCGTACTTCTATTCATGCTTCGACGCGGAGGACGAGAGCCGCCTGTCGAAGAACACAGAGAAGATCCTCGTGGTGGGCTCGGGCCCGATCCGCATAGGGCAGGGCATAGAGTTCGACTATTGCTGTGTCCAGGGCGTCTGGGCAATAAAGAGGCTGGGCTATGAGGCCATCATCATAAACAACAACCCAGAGACCGTAAGCACGGACTTCGACACATCCGACAAGCTCTATTTCGAGGCGCTGCATACGGACGATGTCATGAACGTGATGAAAAAGGAGAGGCCGATAGGCGTGATATTGCAGCTGGGCGGGCAGACATCGCTGAACCTCGCGGAATACCTTTCGCGGCGCAGCATGCGCATACTCGGCACGCCGTACAAATCCATCGACCTGGCGGAGGACAGGGAAAAGCTCAGGATACTGCTCGGCGACATGGGCATACCGACGCCCGCCGGCTTCTCCGTGACCACCGAGAAACAGGCCTTCGACGTCGTCAGGAAGCTAGGGTACCCCTTGGTGGTGAGGCCGTCCTATGTCATAGGCGGCAGGGCGATGCAGGTCGTCTACAGCGACAGCGAGCTGAGCAAATACCTGGAAGAGGCCGTATCGCTGTCGGCGGAGCACCCCGTGCTGATCGACCAGTACGTGCTCGGCAAGGAGATGGACGTGGACGCGGTGGCCGACGGCGACGACATACTGATCCCCGGCCTTATGGAGCATGTCGAAAGGACGGGCGTGCATTCGGGCGACAGCATCTCCGTCTACCCGCTGCATACCATACCGAACAGCGTGGCCGATCTGCTGGTGGAATACACGCGCCGCATAATAAGGCGCCTCGGCATAATAGGGCTCATAAACGTGCAGTACGCCTGGGACGGCGAGAAGCTGTACGTGATAGAGGTCAACCCCCGCGCGTCGCGGACCGTCCCCATCCTCAGCAAGGTGACAGGCGTGCCCATGGTGGACCTTGCCGTATCGGCAATGTTAGGGAAGAAGCTCGCCGAGTCGGAATACGGCACGGGGCTTTACCAGAAGAAAAAGCTCTATGCCGTGAAGGTGCCGGTCTTCTCTGGGGCGAAGCTCACAGACGTCGATGTCGCGCTGGGCCCGGAGATGAAGTCGACGGGGGAGGTGCTGGGCATCGACCGCGACTATGCCAAGGCGGTCTACAAGGGCTTCCTCGCTTCGGGCGTGAGGATACCCGAAAGCGGCGGCTTCTATGTGGCCGTCAGGCAGGCGGACAGGACGGCCGAGACCGCCGAGATCCTGCTTCGGTATGTGGAGGAAGGATTCTCCCTCTACGCCTCGGAGGGCACGGAAGCCTTCATGCGCGAGTACGGCGTGAAGTCGGATACCCTGGCCTTCGGCGACGTCATGGCCAAGATCGGCAGCGAGATAAACGGCGTGATCAATGTCCCGGAGATAGCGAACCGGCCTGGCAGCAACTCGTTCGACATCAGGCGCAAGGCGATAGAGAGGGATATGCCGGTGCTGACATGCATGGACACAGCGCGTGTATTCCTTGAAGCCATAAAGATGAAGAAATCCAAAGTCCAGCTGGAGTTCAAGACCCTTGAGGAGTACCTGTCGTAATGCTTACGGAAAACAAGACAGATTATTATAATATATTGCAGGTGCACCATGATGCTGAAAAGGATGTGATAGACGCCGCGTACCGATGCCTGTCAAAGCTTTACCATCCGGACCTGAACCGCGCGCCCGTGGCCGCCGAACGCATGAAGGACATAAATGCTGCCTATCAAGTGATAGGCAATGAGGCCTCGCGCGACGAATACCACAAGGAGTGGATGAGGAAGAACGCCTGGAAAACGCTCTCCGACTGGGGCTCGGCGTATTGGCGCGCCTCGGAGGGCAGGGAGGCATACAGCGCGTTCGAGATGATCGATTCATTCTTCCGCGAGACGCTCAACGAGAAGTGGGAGAGCGCATACAGCAGGCTCACGGCCGTGGATCGCGGCAATGTAAGCTTTCATGATTTCCTTGAGTGGAAACAGGCCGTGCATTCCGTGTACAGGCTGGGGAATTACCATATCAACTATTTCCGTATGTACAGCAACTGCCATTACAGCGGCAATATATACCCGAAGATCTTCCATTTCATCGTGCGCGTGACGGAGCTGCAGCTCGCAACAGGGCAGATCGCCGAGAGCAGTAGCCATAAATATGTGGCGCTCGACGAAGGCGTCCTGCGCGTATGCCTGGGCAAGCACGACCTGAAGCCCGCCACCGCGAAGTTCAGGGAGCTGGCGTATACGATATCGAGGCAGGAGTTCAACGATTATTTTGTCAAGGCCGTCAACAAGATCGATGTGGGCACAGGTGCGCTGGCGCGCAGCGGCTGGCTGGAGGAGGCCGAGAAGGAGCGCGAGCGCCAACGGCGCTACGGGCGCAAGTTCTGCATAGGGGCCATAGGCTTTGAGCCGGGCCTTTCGCCGGACGGCTCATTGCATGGCGAGGAGACGTTGGAAGCGAACATCGCCTATGTGTCCGACTTTATTGCGGGGCATATAAGGAAGACCGACGTGATCGGGCGCTGCTCCGATCTGGCGCTGGCCGTGCTCTTCCCTGAGACGCGGGCGAAAGCGGGCAGATACGCACTGGAGAAGCTCATAGGCCTGATGGGCGGGGACGCCCACATCAGAAGCAGCTTCCCATGCAGGATCACGGCTGCGGTCAAGCACGTAAGCGGGCCGATAGAGGAGGAGCTTGACAGCCTGCTGGAGAAGATCGGCATACAGCCAAACAACACTGAGTAGAGCTAGGTGTGCAGAGGGCGTAGGCAGGGATGGGCTTCTAGGCAAGCCCAAGCAAGCAATAACCGCCTTTCATGTAATGTTGGAGAACATTGGAAGGCGGTTATTGAAAGATATATATTATGATACGTCGTATGCGTTGGTTTTCTTGCCGGTCGGCGCCTGTGTCTTCTGTGCGCCTGCGCCTTCTTTTGGGTCTGTGCCCTGCGCCTGCGCATCCTTGTGCGTCTGCGCCTTCTT
>JAIRSA010000092.1 GCA_031255695.1 Eubacteriales Family XIII. Incertae Sedis bacterium
GATTCATCTCATCGCCGTAGCGGGAGATTGCCAGCGTCAAGGCATTGGCTCTGCAATGATAATCGCTTTGCAGGACAAATATCATTTGCCGCTTGAAGCCGAAACTGTCGAAGAAGCAATATGGCCAGTTACGCGCCGCTGCCATAGAGTGGCGGCAAACCCGTTGGGATTTCAACGATTCCAGCGGGTTTTTTTATGGGCTGTTTTTATCCGAAACCAACACTAAAACCCACATTCCCACACTAAAAATGTGGGAATAGGTGTGGGAGTTTTTGAAATAGGCAAAGCAACTATACTCATTCTGGGCGGTCTTTTGCCGTCAGGTATGCTTCACGGTAGAGCCGCATGGCGTACCTAAGATCGTCCGGGTCCGGGAACCGCTCCGGATCGGGCCGGCCGTGCCGCACTATCAGGGCCGCCGACTTCGCCAGGCGGTTCCTTTCCTCAAGCAGCGCCCGCTCGCGGTCCCTCTTCTCGTCCGCCGGCAGGTCCTGGCGGCCAAGTTCCTCTACGGCCTTCGCGTAGTCGCCAAGGCCCATCGGGACGGCCGGGCGCCCGCTGGCCGTGCTGCCCTTGTAGCCGCCCGCCCTCGTCACCCTGCCAAGGAACTCGTGGCGGCGGTAGTCTTCCCTCTCTTCGGGGCTGGGCCGGTATGCCCCCGCCCCGGCCAGCTGCTTTATCCCATCGGCCCGCACCGCGTATTCGCTCCGCATGTCGTAGATATCACCCGACAGGCGGTTCTTGGCCGTCGGGTCGATGTAGAACCGCCCGAAGAAGATCTGCTTCCAGTCATACGTGGTATCCCTGAACGCCGGCAGCATCCATTGCCCCACGAACCCGGTGGTCTGCTGCAAGGCATAGTCGATCCCCATCGGCGTGTTCAGTATGCCGAACGCCTTGACGTCCGGCAGCGCCTCCGCAAGCTTCTTCGCCACCCGGCTCGTGCCCTCGTCGTATATCTCGTCATAGCGCCGTGTGGCAAGATAGTCGCCCCATCTGCGGCTGCTTACGATCTCGCCGCTTATTTTGTCGTACCACGGCTTGTTGATAGCCGTCATGATTACCGGCGACAGTATGACATCGGTAGGCGGCGTCAGCGTGGCCAGTGAGGATTCAAGCAGCGCCTTGTAGTTCTCGCCCCACTCCCCGGTAAAATGGCTGTGCACGCCGCGCTCGATCACATTGCCGATAACGCCATACTCCTGGGGCTTGCGCACCCTGATCCATGTGCCGTCCGGCAGCTTGAATATATGCAGGTATCCGTCCTTCTCATAGTCGGTCAGGATCCCGTAGTCGGGGTCCCCGTCGTTCTGCACGGCCACCAGTGCGGACACAAGCCCTATCGTCATCAGCATCTTGAGCCACGCCTGGCCCAGCCGCTTCCTGTCCTTCTGCGTGATGAGGGAGCGCCCCAGCTTGTCCATGGCCTGGATGTACGAATTCAGGAAGTAGACGCTGCCGCGCAGCTTCCCAAGCCCCGCGCCGTGCTGCTTGAAGTTTATGGTCACGTCGGAATACTCGGTCTGCGCGGCGGCCAGCCTGTCCGCCTCCGCCACAACCTTCGCCTCCAGCGCCGCTATGGCGGCGGCGTCCGGGTTTGCCTTGGCCGCCTCTTCGCTTATCTGGGCCGCTATCATGGCGTTCTGCCGGCCCATCTTCCTGTATACGTGGTTGAACGCCGCCTGGCGCGGCACCGACTCTATGAAGTTGTTTATCCCCTCTAGGAGGTTAAGGACGGCAGATCCGGCGGACGCCGCATTGGCGGCGACGCCTTTGGGCGCGATGCCAAGCCCCGCCTGTATCGAGCGGTATGTCCTGGCCCTCTCTGCCCCCATCATGCTGTCGAAGCCCGCGCCGCCAGCCTGCGCAAGCTTCCTTACATCGCTGTGCGAAAGCACGTCGCCCATCGCCCCGAAAAGATCCACGGCGGCGGAAACCGGGTTGCTCCACGGCCCCTGTATTATCGCGACCGGTATGTCGCGCACAAGGTTGCTGCCTATGGAGAACGTCAGGTTAAGCCCGGTGGTCAGGGCCGTCATGGCCCTTTTGCCCGCCATCAGGAACGCCATGAAGTTGCCCGCGTCCTCCGGCGCCATCCCTTCAAGCATGGTGGCGAACGAGGGGTCGAGCACCTGGTAGTGCACATACCCGTCGCCTACAGGGATCGAGAACACGTCGCTGTCCTTGCTTACCCTGTCCACCGTAAAGAACTTGATAGCGTCGTTTATGACGCTGTCAACCACATCGGTGTAGCCCTCGTTTGCCAGCCACTCGAATTTCTCCTGCATGGACATGGCCTCGAACGCCGCCCCCGCCGCAGGGTCGCCCTCGGCGATCTTCGCGGCCGCGAAGCCGAAAAGGGCATATTCAAGGTTCCGCTTTGTCTGCCTCGCGTCGAATGTATGCGGCGTGGATGTCGATTCTGTAGGCACTATGAATTCCTTCATCGCGTCGCGGGCTTCCTCGCTGCTGTTGAACGTATCGTGCACAAGGCCCCAGAGCGCCCTGGCGTTCGCCGCCTTCATGATCTTGTCCACCTGCATCATAAGCCCGTCTATCGGGTGGTACGTGATGCCCGTGCCGCCGGCCTTCGCCGTGCGCATGAAAGGCTCGTACATGTTCTTGCCCATTGCGCCCTTGCCCCTGCCGTCCGTCCTGACGCGGTACTGCGGCAGGTGGTGCGGGTACATCTTCTTCCATACCGTATTGTAAAGCCCGCCGTCCATGCCCGTCTTGACGGCGTACTCCTGCATGATCACATCCTGCCATGCCAGCACGGCGCTTAGGGCCGCAGGGAACTGCGGGAACTCCTGCTCGTACTCGGCCACCGCCGCCCGTATCTCAGACTCGTCGGTAGTGGACGAGAACACGCCCTTGCCGTATTTCAGCCTGTCAAGCGCGTCTATGGCCTTGGCGTACCCGCCGAAAGCGCGGTACACCTCGTCGCTGATCTTGCCGGACGCGTCCCTGAGCGGCGCAAGCACGCCTTTCAGCGAAGGCACCGGCTGCCCTTCCGAGTCAAGCAGCGGCGGCCCTTCGAGTGATGATACAAAGTCCCCCGCGATGCTGTTAAACGATTTGTTTGACGCATTGTAGGCCAGGTGGGCGGCCATATCCATGTCCTGCCGCCCGAAAAGCACGGGCTTCCCCTTGGCGGCAAGCTTCGCGTTCACCGCCGATGCCATCTTGCGCAGCGGCTGGTACTGGTCCACTGCGAATGTCCGGGCATACTCAAGCAGCGCCGTCATCTTTGGCAGCAGGCCGTCCACGTTTTTCAGCACGGTGGCATCGAACTTCGCAGTGCCGGATACCGACGCGCCGTCCAGGAACGACGACGAACCCGCCCTCCTTGACTGCGCCTCTATCTTTTCGCGGGCCGTCGCCAGCTGGTAGCGCAGCGCGTCCTGCCGCGATGCCTGGAGTTTCTTTAGGGCCTCTGCCCCTATGGCCGCCTCGAACTCGTCATAGAACCTCTTCCCCTCCATCGCCTGTAGCCCCGGCGCTGCCGCCTCCAGCCTCTTCTCCGCCTGGCGCAGCGTTGCGCCGGCGATC
>JAIRSA010000202.1 GCA_031255695.1 Eubacteriales Family XIII. Incertae Sedis bacterium
AAACCGCTGATAATATGGTCTGTGAGGAATGAGCAGACGAATATGGCCGCGATGGCGTATACGCCGCTCTCGATATTCCGGTAGACGATGATGGCGAAAATCACCACGCAGCCGTCCACGCAGAGGAACATCTTGCCCAGTGACAGATGCTTGAATTTCCGCAGCAGCAGGCGCGCCACGAGATCCGTGCCCCCGGCGGAGGTGCGCGCGTACAGCACGAAGACCGCGCCGACCGCGTACAGCACGCCGCCGAACACGCAGGCGGCGAAACGGTCGGTGGTGGCCAGCGGGAAGGTCTCGACCAACTGGAACAGCCCCGCATAGACCAGTATCGATAGCAATATTTTCAGCGTATACTTCCAATCGAACACAAAAAACGAGATTATTATGAGCGGGATGTTCATGATCAGCACGATATTGCCGATGGATATGGGCACAATGTAGTTGATCACCGTGGCGATGCCCGCGAACCCTCCTGCGGCTATGTTATTGCCTGCGAAAAATAGCTGCACCGCCAGCACATAGCATATATTGGCAAACAGCAGGAACATTATGTGGCTGACGGGTGTCCATATCTTCTTGTGTTTTACAAATTTTGCCTTGATTGTGGCAAACAGCCGCTTTAATTTACCCAGTTTTTCCATCTCCTCCCATACGGTTCTCTTCTAGCCAGCGCCGCTTCCGGCGTCCGGTGGCAGCGCCTGCGCCATAGCCAATGTCAGCGTTCGGCGTCAGCGTCCGGCGGCTGCGCCATAGCCCACGCCAATGTCAGCGCCAGCTTTCGGCAGCTACGCCTTCGCCTGCGCCAATGTCGGCCCGGCGGCTGCGCCATAGCCCGCGCTAACGTCAGCGTCAGCGCCATAGCCTGCGCCAATGCCGGCGTCCGGTGGCTGCGCCTGCGCCATAGCCAATGTCGGCGTTCGGCGTCAGCGTCAACGTCCGGCGGCTAGGATTATTGCGGCCAGCGCCTCTGCGTCTGCCGCTATATGCTCCGGCGCGCCTTCGCCCCTCTGCGCTGCTTCGGGCACAGACACTGACCACCCCGCCAATATCGGCATGACCCCCGCAGCCCGCGCACAACGGATGTCAGACATGGTGTCCCCGACCATGGCCGCTTCTTCCGGCTTGCTGCCCAGCCTTTCCAGGGCCAGGAGCACGGGTGCCGGGTCCGGCTTGTTCTTTTCAGTGTCCTCGCAGGTGACGACGGCGCCGAAATACCCGCCGATGCCAAATTTGTCAAGCCCGATCCACGTGGTGTTTTTTAGCCTGGACGTAACGATGCCCAGCTTGTAGCCGCCCTTTTTCAGCCGTTCAAGCAGCCCCTGAATCCCTGGGAAGATCCCGACCCGTTCCTCGAAGCAGCCCCCATGGTATGATCTGTAGATCTTCACGGCTTCCTCGATCGACACCCCTGGAAAATGTGTGTGCATCGTGTAGGCCAAGGGTTCGCCCAGCGTCTTCAGTATTTCCCCGACCGGGCGCTCACGCCCTTCCAGGGTGCGGAACAGGTGCTGCCACGAATCGATTATCAGCTGATTGGTGTCCATCAATGTCCCGTCAAAATCAAATAGTACTGTATTTATGCCCATATAGTCCTTTACACTCTCTGTAATGTGGCGGCCCCCCAGGGGCGCGACCTGTGCGGCCATTGCCTCTGGCGCCATGCGGTCACCGGGCGCCCGGCGGGCTGCCTTGCCCGGAGCGCGGCTGTTGCTTCTGGCGCGGGTTGGCCGGCCCCTGCGGCGCGTCCTGCAGCATGGTCAGGCCGATCTTCTGCCGCTCCGCGTCTATGCTTTCGATCCAGACCTTGACGGTATCGCCGACCGTGACGACATCCATCGGGTGGTTGATATAGCGGCGGCTCATGCGTGAGACGTGCACCAGACCGTCAGTCTTGACGCCAATGTCCACGAAGGCCCCGAAATCCACGACATTCCTGACCGTCCCCATCAGCTCCATGCCCACCTCTAGATCCTCGAAGCTCTTGACATCCTGCCTGAACACGACAGGCGGCGCATCTTCGCGGGGATCCCTCGCGGGCTTCTTTATCTCGGCTACGATGTCTGTCAGCGTGGGTATGCCTATGCCGACCTCGTCCGCCAGTATTTTAAGGCAGGCGCCATACTTCTTCTCGTCTATTTTGGGCGCGTCTTTGCCCGCGTTTTTTTCAGGCTCTTCGACCTTCAGGGCCGCCAATGCGGCGAAGCCCTTCATGCGCGTGTCCGTGCCTGCGGCCCTGCCGCCCCGCGCCCCGCCTGAAGCGCCTGCGGCCCTGCCCGCGCCCGAAACCCCGCCGGCAGCGGCCCCCGTTCCGCCAGCCCCAGCCCCGCCAAAGCCGGCAGCGGCGCCAGCCCCGCCAGACTTGCCGCCCGGCGAATATACGGTGTATATCCTCTCTTCAATATCGCGGATCCCGCCCTTGGCTATCTCCACTTCGCTCACGCCGGCCCTCTTGAGTATCTCGGCTGCCGCAGCATATGATTCCGGGTGCACCGACGTGCTGTCCAGCGGGTTCTTGCCCCCCGCAATCCTCAGGAAGCCCGCACATTGCCCGAAGGCCTTCTCCCCAAGCTTGGGGACCTTCATCAGCTGCTTCCTGTCCGAAAACCCGCCGTTCTCGTCGCGCCAGGCCACGATGTTCTTGGCGACGCCCGAATTCACGCCGGCGACATATGACAGCAGTGACGCCGAAGCCGTGTTCAGATCCACGCCGACCCTGTTCACGCAGTTCTCCACGACGCCCGTGAGCGCCTTGTCCAGCAGGCCCTGGTTTATGTCGTGCTGGTACTGCCCCACCCCGATGTTCTGCGGCGGTATCTTCACAAGCTCGGCCAGCGGGTCTTGCAGCCGGCGGCCGAGCGACATCGCGCCGCGCGTCGTGACATCCAGATCGGGGTACTCCTCCGTGGCGACCTTCGACGCCGAATAGATCGACGCGCCCGCCTCGTTCACTATGGTGTAGCGTATGTCGAGGCCGTATTTCCTGATGAATCCCGCCACGACCTCTTCCGTTTCGCGCGAAGCCGTCCCATTTCCTATAACGATGACATTTATGTCGTATTTGTCCACCAGCTTCTTCAGCGTAGCCTCAGTCCCCGCGACATCCCGCTTGGGCTCCGTCGGGTACACCGTCGTATAGGCCCGCAGCTTGCCCGTGTCCGAGAGGACGGCGACCTTGCATCCAGTCCTGAAGCCTGGGTCGATCGCGATCACCCTGATCCCCTTCACGGGCGGCGCCATGAGCAGGCTCTCCGTATTCTTGGCGAAGACCTTCACGGCCTCGGCCTCGGCACGCTCGGTCAGCATGCTCCGCATCTCCCGTTCGAGCGACGGCGCCATCAGCCGCTTGTAGCTATCGGCCACCGTATCCTTCAGCATATCCGTGAATATCGAGTTTTCGTTGATGATCACGCTGTCTTCGATAGCGGCAATGAACATTTCCGCTTCGGCCTGCACCTTCACCTTGAGCTTCTTGTCCTTCTCGCCCCGGTTTATCGCCAGCACCCTATGGTTGGGTATGGCCGACGCCGCCTCGGAATATTCGTAATACCCGTCGTAGACGGAGCTTTCCCCCGGATCCGCCGCTTCCGAGACGATCTTGGCGGTCCGCTGCGTCTTTTCGCGCATGGCGGCCGTGATGTCGGGGTCGTCCGAGATCATCTCGGCAATGATGTCGAGGGCGCCAGCCAGCGCCTCCGCCTCGTCCGCGACCCCCTTCTCAGCGTCCACGAACGGCGCCGCCAGCTCCTGCGGGCTGCCGCTCTCGATCTCCTGTGCCCATATGGTCAGCGCAAGCGGCTCCAGGCCCTTCTCCCGCGCCTTCGAGGCCCTCGTGGCCTTTTTCTGCTTATATGGCTTGTACAGGTCTTCCACGCGCTGCAGCACCTCGGCCTTGCGGATCTCCGCCTCAAGCTCCTCCGTCAGCTTCCCCTGCTCGGCGATTAGCCGGATAACCTCTTCCTTGCGCTCTTCCAGGTTATTCAGATAGGCAAGCCGCTCGTCAAGCTCCCTGAGCGTGACGTCGGACAGGCCGCCCGTGGCCTCCTTCCTGTACCTCGCGATGAAAGGTATCGTGTTGCCCTCGTCGATAAGGGCGACCGTGCTTTCGGCCTGCGACAGCCGGATATTGAATTCTTCCGCTAATTTTTTTACGATATCCAATTTAACGCACCTCTATACTGCCCGCCTGGCATATTTGCGGCGGTTCTGCCGCCCTGCTTCGCTGCACGGCGCCGCCACGCGCTTCGCGGCAATGCCGCCATGTACAGTATCAATCCTTGAGCTTCAGTTTCTCGTTGATAAAATAGTCCAGGTCCCCGTCCATGACCGCGTAGACATTGCCGACCTCGGCGCCTGTCCGGTGGTCTTTCACAAGCGAATATGGATGGAAGACGTAGGATCTGATCTGGTTCCCCCATGATATCTGGCCGTAATCGCCCGCTAGCTCGGCGAGGTTTTCCTTATGCTCGCGCTCCGCCAGCTCGACCAGCCGGGACTTGAGTATCCGCATCGCGACCTCTTTGTTCTGATGCTGGGAGCGCTCGTTCTGGACCGACACGACTATATTGGTCGGTATGTGCGTGATCCTCACGGCGGAGTCCGTCTTGTTGACGTGCTGCCCGCCTGCGCCGCTGGAGCGGAATGTGTCTACCCGGATGTCGTCCGGGGCGATCTCCACGTTTATGTTGTCGTCTATTTCGGGCATGACATCAAGGGAAGCAAACGATGTGTGCCTCCTCCCCGACGAATCGAATGGGGATATGCGCACTATCCGGTGCACCCCTTTTTCAGTCTTCAGGTAGCCATACGCGTTCTCCCCCTCGACGAGGAATGTGGCGCCCTTGATGCCGCCCTCGCTGTCGTCCTGAAGATCCCACATCTTCACCTTGTAGCCCTTGGAATCCGCCCATCGCGTGTACATGCGCAGCAGCATGCCCGCCCAGTCCTGGGCGTCCGTCCCGCCTGAACCGGCATGCACGGAAAGGATGGCGTTGTTGGCGTCGTACTCCCCGTCAAGAAGCGTCTTGATCCGCATCTCGTCCATGCCCTTCTTCCAGGCTGCGTAGCTTTCCTGGATCTCCGGGACCATGGACTCGTCCTCTTCCTCGCGCGTCAGCTCGATCATCACTTCTATGTCTTCCAGCGCCGCCTTCATGCGTTCAAAGCCCTCAACGCTGGACTCGTGCCTTTTCTTTTCCTTGAGTATCTTCTGGGCCTTTTCGTGGTCGTCCCAGAAGCCTTCGGCCTGGGACACTCTGTCCATCTCTTCGAGTTTCGCCTTTAACCCAGCCAGGTCAAAGAGACTCACCCAATTCTCTAAGGCTGGTGGCTGCCCCGTCCAGCTCGTATGTTATCTGATCCAGCTCCAACACTCTTATCACACTCCTTTGTTTCACCCATTGCGCGGGACGCGCCTCTGCCCTGCCAGCCGGCGCCGCAGACGGCCCGGCTCTGGCCCCGCCGCCCGCCGGCAGCCAGCCAGGCGCGGGCCTTTCCGCCCGGCCAACCCAGCGCCAGCCCACAAGCAATCAGCCAGCCCGCCAGCCGCCAGCCGGCCCGGCGTGGGCCCTTCCGCACGCCTGGCCCCGCAACATGCCCGCCCGGCTAGCTCAGCTTGCCGCAGCAGTTCTTATACTTCTTGCCGCTCCCGCAGGGGCAGGGATCGTTCCTGCCTACCTTCTCGCCGTCGCGCCTGTATGTCTCCTGTTTCTTCGGGCGCTCAGGGGGCTGCGCCCCCCGTGGCAGCGGCTGCCCCTCCGCGCCCACGGCCATATCGGCCTGGCGCGCCTGGGGCTCCTCGGCGTAGTCCGCCTTCCTGCCCGCGCCTATGGCGGCGACCATGCGCCGCTCCGTATTGGTCTGTATGGTCACATTATAGCAATAGCGTACGGTATCCTCGCGTATCGTCCTTATCATGAGCTCAAACATGTCGAAGCCCTCGGCGGCGTACGCCTTGGCGGGATCCTGCTGCCCCAGGGCACGCAGGCCTATGCCGTGCCGCAGCTGATCCATGGCGTCGATGTGGTCCATCCACTTGCTGTCGACGACCCTGAGCAGGATCATCCGCTCAAGCTCCCTCATGCGCTCGGCGCCGATCTCGTTCTCCTTCTCCACGTACAGGCGCTCCAGCTCTTCCACGGCGTATGACCTGAGCTTGTCCGGCGTGAGCGAGCGCATGTCGTCCTCGCTGTAGCGCGGCGCGTTGAACGATGGGCTGATCCTGTGCATTGCCGACCAGAGGGACTGGAAATCCCATTCCTCGGAGAATTTGGAGCCCACCACGGCGCTCTCCACCGCCTCGTCGATAAGCTCCTCCGTCATGGCTGATATGTGCTCCCTCAGATCCTCGCCGTTGAGCACCTTGCGGCGCTCGGTATATATGACCTCCCGCTGCTTGTTCATTACATTGTCGTATTGCAGGACATATTTACGTATCGAGAAGTTCCTGCCCTCGACGCGTTTCTGCGCGTTCTCAATCGACTTGGTCAGCATGCCCGCCTCTATGGGCTCGTCTTCCTTCACGCCCAGGCGGCTCACGATGCCCTGCATGCGGTCACCGCCGAAGCGCCGCATGAGATCGTCCTCCATCGATATGAAGAACTGTGTCGAGCCTGGATCTCCCTGCCGGCCGGAACGCCCTCTGAGCTGGTTGTCGATACGCCGCGATTCATGGCGCTCTGTGCCGATGATGTGGAGGCCGCCCAGCTCGATCACCTTCTGCTGCTCGTCCGCCCGTTCGGCCTTGTACATTTCGTAGAGCTTCCTGAACTCTGTGCGCGCCGCCACCAGCGCCGGATCCTCAAGCGGTATCAGGCTTGACGCATAGGAGATCGCCTCTTCGTTATAATCCCGCTTGCGCATCTCCTTCTTCGCTTCGAACTCCGGGTTCCCGCCGAGTATGATGTCCGTGCCGCGGCCGGCCATATTGGTCGCTATGGTCACGGAATTCATCCTGCCGGCCTCGGAGACTATCTCCGCTTCCTTCTCGTGGTGCTTGGCGTTCAGCACTTTGTGCGGCACCCCGTTCCTCTTCAGCATGTCGCTGATCAGTTCCGAGCGCTCTATGGATATGGTGCCGACCAGTATGGGCTGCCCCTTCTCGTAGCGCTCCACGATGTTCGCCACAAGCGCCTTGAATTTGCCCTTTTCGGTAGCGTATATCGAGTCTTCGCCGTCGTTCCTCACTATGGGCTTGTTCGTGGGTATCTCGACGACGTCCATATTGTATATGTCCCTAAACTCGTCCTCTTCCGTCCTGGCAGTACCTGTCATGCCTGACAGTTTTTGGTACATCCTGAAATAGTTCTGTATGGTTATGGTGGCCAGGGTCTTCGACTCCTGGCGGATATTCAGCCCTTCCTTGGCCTCTATCGCCTGGTGCAGGCCGTCGCTGTACCGCCTGCCGAACATGAGCCTCCCCGTGAACTCGTCCACGATGATGATCTCGCCGTCCTTGGCGATATAGTCGACGTCGCGCTGCATGAGGTTGCGGGCCTTCAGCGCCTGTATGACGTGATGGTTGACCTCCATGTTCTCCGGGTCGGAGAAGTTCTCGATCTTGAAATAATTCTCGGCCTTTTCGACGCCGCCCTCCGTGAGCGAGACTGTCCTGTCCTTCTCGTCCATAGTGAAGTCCTCTTCAAGCCGGAGGCCCTTCACAAACCTGTCCGCGACCACGTAGAGATCCGTGGACTTGTCGCCCTGCCCTGATATTATGAGGGGGGTGCGCGCCTCGTCGATCAGTATGCTGTCCACCTCGTCCACTATGGCGTAGTTCAGCATGCGCTGCGTAAGGTCCTCCTTGTAGCTGACCATATTGTCGCGGAGGTAGTCGAAGCCGAATTCGTTGTTGGTGCCGTATGTGATGTCGGCCATGTAGGCCGCCTTCCTGTCCTCGTTCGTGATCCCATGGACGACGCAGCCGACGGTCAGGCCCAGGAAGGTGTAGAGCTTGCCCATCCATTCCATGTCGCGCTTCGCGAGGTAGTCGTTGACGGTCACGACATGCACGCCTTCGCCGGGCAGCGCGTTCAGGTAGGCGGCGAGCGTGGCCACCAGCGTTTTGCCTTCGCCCGTCTTCATTTCCGCGATCCTGCCCTGATGCAGCACGATGCCGCCGATCACCTGCACCTTGAAGTGCTTCATGCCGAGGCTGCGCCAGGCCGCCTCGCGGCATACCGCGAATGCCTCCGGCAGTATGTCGTCCAGCGTCTCGCCGCCGGCCAGGCGCTCGCGGAACTCGGCTGTCTTGAGCCGCAGCCCCTCGTCCGTCAGCGCTTCCGTCTCGGCCTCCCGCGCCATGACGAGATCCGCTATTTTCTCTACTTTCTTGACTTCCTTCGTGTTAAGGTCGCCGAATATTTTTTCTAATAGGCCCATTTTCAAGATCCCTTCTTTCGATATGGCGGCGCCGCAGCGGCATCAGCCTACAAAGGCATTGTATATGGCCCTTACCGCGTTTTCGAAATCCTTGTTTTCGACGCCGATGATAATGTTCATTTCGCTAGATCCCTGATCGATCATGCGTATATTTATGCCGGCGTCGTAAAGCGCCCCGAAGAGCCTCGCCGAAACGCCGGGGCGGGACGCCATGCCTATGCCCACCGTCGCGATAAGCGCCATGTCGTCAAACACCTCTATGCTGTCGGGCTGCGCCTTGCGCTCAAAATCTTCTATTATGTCTGTTATCTTGTCCTCTAGGTAGCTCTTCGCGACGACTATGGACACAGTGTCGACGCCGCTGGGTATATGCTCCACCGGGATATTGTAGTCCTCGAACACGCTGAGCAGCCGCCGTATGAACCCGACCTCCGTGCTCATCATGTTCTTGTACACGGCCATGACCGTGAAGTCCTTGCTGCCGGCAATGCCGGTGATGATGCCTACGCTGTCGCGCGCGTCCTCCTCCGCGGTGATGATGGTGCCCGGCGCGTCGGGGTCGTTCGTGTTCCGTATATTGATCGGTATGTTCGCCTGCCTGGCCGGATATATGGCATTTTCATGAAGCACGGAGGCGCCCATGTAGGACAGCTCGCGCAGCTCCATGTACGACAGGCGGCTTATCGCCTTGGGGCTCTTCACTATGCGCGGGTCCGCCATCAGGAAACCCGACACGTCCGTCCAGTTCTCATACATGTCGGCGTCCGCCGCGCTGGCGACTATGGCGCCCGTTATGTCCGATCCCCCCCTTGAGAATGTCTTTATGCGCCCGTCGGGATATGAGCCATAAAAGCCCGGCAATACCGCCTTTTCGTGCTTCGCCAGCTCTGCCTTCAGGGTCTCCCGCGTCTCTTCGTGCAGGTATTTCCCTTTTTTGTCAAACAGGACCAGACCTACCGCGTCGACGAAATCGTAGCCCAGATAGGCCGCGATGATCAAAGCGTTCAGGTACTCGCCCCTGCTGGCAATATAGTCGGCCGAGGGGCCGTCTTGCAGGGCGGCCCGTATCTCTTCGAACTTGCCCGCGATATCGACATCCACGCCCAGCGTAAGCGCCATAGCCGCGAACCGGTCCTGTACGACCTGGAATACCTGGTCGTACGGCGCGTTGTGGTCTATCTGCGCTTTGCAGAGATAGAGCAGGTCCGTGATCTTGTTGTCGCTGTCGAAGCGCTTGCCCGGCGCCGAAACGACGACGTACCGCCTATCAGGATCCGATGTCACGATTTTCTTGATTTTTTCTATCTGTATGGCGTCCGCTACCGATGTGCCGCCAAATTTAGCCACTTTAACTCCCATTGCCGCCGAGTGCCCTCCGTAAACATTCTACATTGACTATACGCCCAATTAATAACATCAGTACTAAACTATAATTTTATCAAAAGAACTCGTAAAGGTCAACGGCTGTGGGAATTTTGCGCATGAATTTTGGCCAAACTTTTGGCCAGCTTCGTCGCGCGGGCCTTCGGCCGCAGGGCCTGCGCCACAGATCACGGGCCCTAGGCCACAAGGCCTGCGCCACAGATCACGGGCCCTAGGCCACAGGGTCTGCGCCACAGATCACGGGCCCTAGACCGCCAGGCCTACGCCATTATTTCAGGGCTTCGGAAAAATCCTCGGCCAAGCCTTCGTCCCGGACGATCTTGCGTTTGAAAGCCGCAAATATAGATGAGCGGGCAAGCTCCTTCTCTATCTCCTCGCGATAGGTCTCCGGTTTTTCGCTGTGCGCGCTGCCGCCCTGGCCCGGCTCGCCCTTGAGCAGTTTCCTGTAGGCATCTATGAGCCACCGGAATCCATGGATCTCATTACTGCATTTATTCCTCAGATTCGTGCATTCCAGCCTTTT
>JAIRSA010000097.1 GCA_031255695.1 Eubacteriales Family XIII. Incertae Sedis bacterium
GGCAGGCTTTGCCGAACTTTGCGAGACCGCCAAAAAGGCAGCAAACAAATAAAGCGCGCATGCGCGACGCAACGACCCCATGGCAAAGCCCCAGGGGTCGATAATTTTTTGGAGGCGTACTATTATGCGGTGCCCATTTTGTGAAGACAGCGATACGAGGGTCATTGACTCCAGGCCGACCGAGGAGGGCTTTGCCATACGCCGCAGGCGCGAATGCGACAACTGCGGGAAGCGGTTCACCACCTATGAAAAGGTGGAGGAGATAACGCTGATGGTCATAAAGAAGGATGGCAGCAGGGAGGCATTTGACCGCAACAAGATCATGAACGGCATCATCAAGGCCTGCGAGAAGCGGCCTGTATCGGTCGCGGAGATAGACAATATAGTGACGGAGATCGAGCGCGGGCTGAACAATATGATGGAAAAAGAGATGGAGAGCGCCCTGATCGGCAAGTTCGTCATGGACTACCTCAAGGAAATAGACGAGGTGGCGTATGTGCGCTTCGCGTCTGTATACAGGCAGTTCACGGATGTGAACACATTCATCTCCGAGATAGAGAGCCTGCTGAAATCGAACAGCGACAACAAAAAGCCGAAGCCGGCGCCGAAGCCTGCACAGGAAAGTGAGACCGAGAAGTGAAAGAATACTATCAGATCGCCATCGACGGGCCGTCGGGCGCGGGGAAGAGCACGGTGGCCAAAGCGGTGGCGGGGAGGCTGGGCGCGGAATACATAGACACGGGCGCCATGTACAGGGCAGTGGGCTACAAGATGGCCGCAAATGGGATCGGCATGGGCGACGCCGAGGGGCTCGAAGCCATGCTGGCGGATACCGAGATCGATTTCGCGCACGGAAAGGTCATGCTGGACGGCATTGACATAAGCGGGGGCATAAGGACGGAAGCCATATCGAAGATGGCCTCGGACTGCTCGGCGATACCGGCCGTGCGCGAGAAGCTCGTGGCTTTGCAGCGCGCCATGGGCGACAAGAAGAACGTCGTGATGGACGGCCGTGACATAGGCAGCAATGTCTTCCCGGACGCCAGGTTCAAATTTTACCTGACAGCGTCGCCGGAGGAGCGGGCCCGGAGGAGATACCTTGAGATGAAGGAGGGCGGCGCCGATGTCGGGTACGGGCAGGTGCTGGCGGATATCGAAGCCAGGGATTTCAACGATTCGAGCAGGGAACTGAACCCGCTGGCCGTCAGCGAGGATGCCGTCGTCATAGACTCGACGGATATGTCCGCCGCAGAGGTGGCGGACCGGATCATCATGATCGTGGGGAAAGGCGGCTGAACCACGCCATAGATTCATATTAGCTATTGAATATCGGTTCGTGTAATGATAAAATAGTGATTGGGGACAATACAATACAAGGCAAGCAAGATAGCAAAACGCGTCAAAGCCATATACCGCGGGTGCGCAGGGACGGTTTTCCGATCCGTTTAAACACCTGATTGTAAAGGAGGGTACTATGACTTTGATCAAAGAATTGCCGGAATTCGAGCGCCCAAGAGAGAAAATGAGGTTTATGGGCGCCAAAAGGCTCTCAAATTCGGAACTTTTAGCCATATTGCTGGGCTCAGGCACCCGGAATATGTCAGCGACAGCCCTTGCGGACAGCATACTTTCGATGGACAAGGGCGGGCTCGCGTACCTTGCGGAATGCCTGCCTGAAGAACTGGCGGCGCTCCGCGGTATGGGCATGGCGAAATCGTGCAAGATAGCCGCCGCTGTTGAGCTGGGCAAGAGGATAGCCACGGCGCCAAGGCGCAAGAAAGTGGACATCGGCCGCCCTGACGACATATCGGCCCTGTTCATGGAGGAGATGAGGTACCTCAAGAACGAATGCTTCAGGATACTGCTTCTGAACATAAAGAACGAGATTATATCCATTGAAGAAGTCACAGAAGGCAATATCAACACTTCTGTCATAGATCCGAGGGAAGTGTTCAGGCCTGCGATCAAGAAGGGCGCGGCATATATCCTGATGGTCCACAACCATCCGAGCGGGAACCCGACGCCTAGCACTGCGGATGTGGACGTCACGCTACGGCTGTGCGAGTCTGGGGAACTGCTGGGGATAAGGGTCCTGGATCACATAGTCATAGGCAATGGCGTCTATGTCAGTATGCGCAGGGAAGATCTGATTTGACCTTATTGCCGTATTCGGCGCCGTACGCGGATGGAGGACATATAGATGCTGTTCAACAAAGACATTGGAATAGATTTAGGGACTGCAAACACACTCATATACATAAAGGGCAAGGGCATAGTGATAAACCAGCCCTCGGTCATCGCAGTCGATACCGGGGTGCGGAAGATCCTGGCCGTGGGCAAGGCCGCCAAGGACATGATAGGCAAGGCGCCGGAGCACATAAAGGTCATACGCCCCTTGCAGGACGGGGTCATTTCGGATTTCGAGATGACGGCCAGCATGTTGAGGGTGTTTCTGAAGGGCATCCTGGACGGCGCCGGCTTCCTTACACGCATACGCATAGTGGTCGGTGTGCCGTCGGGCGTCACCGAGGTAGAAAAGCGCGCGGTGGAGGAGGTCATACGGCAGATGGGGGCCAGGGATGTCTACATCCTCGACGAGCCTATGGCGGCAGCCATAGGCTGTGGGCTCCCTGTGGACGACCCGATGGGCTGCATGGTCGCTGATATCGGCGGCGGCACGTCGGACATCGCCATTATCGCGCTAGGCGGCATAGTGACAAGCACCTCGCTGAGGCACGCGGGGGACAAGCTGAACGAGGCCATCGTGACATACATGAGGAAGTCATATGATCTCCTCATCGGCGACCAGACGGCGGAAGAGCTGAAGATCGGGATAGGCTGCGCCTACTTCGAGGAAGGCGCGGAGGATCTGGACGATGGGCATCTGCTGTACCTTGACGCCAAGGGCCGCGACATAATAACCGGCCTGCCTAAGACGATAAAGATATCGTCGAAGGAAATACACGAGGCCCTTGAAGAGCCTATCGGGGTCATCATCGACGGGATACGGAACACGCTGGAGCACACGCCGCCGGAGCTGGCGGCGGACATAGTCAGCCATGGCATGGTGCTCACGGGCGGCGGCGGCCTCATCAGGGGGCTGGACAAGCTCATAACGAAGAACACGGGCCTGCAGGTGTATATCGCTGAAAATGCGCTGGAAGCCGTGGCCGAGGGCACGGGCAAGAGCCTGAAAAACATCGACAAGCTCGAAAGGTACGCGAGCAAGAAACTTAGGAGATAACGCGGCGCGGCGCCGACGGCGGCGGGCAGGAAGTTGACGATATGCGTTGGATCAGGGAGCACAGCAAGGCGACTGCGGTGCTGGCGGCGTTCGCGGCGCTGATCATCACTGTAATGGTCTCACACCAGACTTTTGGTGAAAGCAATATATTCGGAAAGGCGGCAGGGGATATCATCAATATAGTGCAGCTGCCTTTTTCCTATGCCGGGGGCTTCCTTGACGATCGGCTCTCTTCCGTTTTCGTCAGCAGCGATCTGGCCGCCGAGAACCAGCAGCTCAAGGAGCGGATACGCGAGCTGGAGAGCGAGCTGACGGAGGCGCGGCTTTTGGAGAACGACCTGGCCGCGCTCAAGCGACTGTCAGAGGAACTGAGCTATTCCGGGCTCTACGAGGAATACAGGATCGTGACGGCGGACGTCATAGCGCTCGACGAGTCGAGCGGCTTCAATATATTCACGATAAACAAGGGCTCGGCCGACGGCGTGTCCGAGGACGCGGTCGTCATCGACGGCAACGGGCTGATAGGGCGCGTCATGTCGGTGGGGGACCGCTGGTCGAAGGTCATATCCGTCATCGACGAGACGAACAAGGTGGGCTTCCAGGTCTTCCGGAACCCTGAGTGGCTTGGCGTCCTCCATGGGGACGGGAATGGCGGCCTGACCGGGTACATGCTGGACGAGACGGTCAATATACGCGAGGGCGATCGCCTGATTACTTCGGGCATAGGCGGCATTTACCCGCAGGGCATAACGATAGGCAAGGTGACGCGCGTCGAGTGGAACCACGACACGCCGCTGAAGACAGTGATGGTGGAGCCCGCCGCGTACTTCAAGAATATCAGGAAGGTGGCGGTGCTGCTGTGAAGACGAGATATGTCATCTTCATCTTTGCCGCCGCGTTCATCGCCCAGTCCACGGTGCTCAGGTACGTGGCAGTGAACGGGGTGTCGCCCAATCTGGTGCTGTGCCTGGTGATAGTCTTCGCTTTTCTTTATGACGAGCCATACGGCATCGCGCTTGGCGCCGTGTTCGGCGTGCTTCTGGATCTGAATTTCGGCATGTATGTGGGCGTCTCAGGCATATCGTTCATGTGCGCCGCAGTCGCCATGGGCCAGCTGAAGAAATACCTGAACCATGAGCTTGCGCTCCCCGCCATGGTGGGCGGGCTGATGGGCTCGATCCTGAACAATACAGTCTACTGGGGCATCTACAAGATCGCGGGCGTGCCGCATTCCTTGGCGTACATACTGAAAATGCAGCCCACGTCCATCGTGTACAATGTCGTGCTGGTCATAGCGCTCCACCTCATCCTGCGGCGCGGCGTCATACGCCACAGGAAGGATCTGTACTATAAAGGCAGCTTCCGGGAGGCCAGGGGGCTCAAACTGTAGTCGGCATCGGCAATGCCGGCGATACCGGCTGGCGTAAGCGGCGTTGGCAATGCCGGCGATACCGGCTGGCGCAAGCGGCACCGGCAATAAAAGCAATATAGGCAATACAAGCGGCATCGGCAATAAGGGGATTCGGATATATGAATTGGCTAAAAAGAAGGGATAACCAGATCATCGCCGTCATAGCGGTGCTGATGGGC
>JAIRSA010000045.1 GCA_031255695.1 Eubacteriales Family XIII. Incertae Sedis bacterium
TTCTATGATCCTTCCTGCCGGGCCGGTCGGGCTCGCCAGGCCTATATCAAGCCCCAGCCTGGCGGCGAGGGCCTTCGCCCTCGGCGAGGCCATAAGGCTGCCAGCCGCCTGGGCTGCCGATGCGGCGCCCGCCCCAGCTGCCGCCATGCCGCCCGCGCCGGGTGCCTGCGCCGCCGGCGCTGCTGTCGCGCCGCCCGCGCCAGGCGCCTGATTCGCAGCCGGCGCTGAACCGCCGCCAGCGCCCGGCCCCTGATTCGCAGCCGGCGCTGAACCGCCGCCCGCGCCCGGCGTCTGTGCGGCATCCACACCGCCCGCGCCCGGCCCCTGCGCCGCCGGCTCTGCCGGGCCGCCGCCGGACCTGAGCCCGGATGTGTCCTCGCCAGGCTGGCCTACCGCGCATACCGGCGTAAGCACGGGGACTTCGTCGCCGTCCTCATAAAATATCTCAAGCAGGACGCCGTCCACCGTGGACTCGCATTCGAATGTCGCCTTGTCTGTCTCGTAATCAAACAGTATGTCGCCGATTTTCACCGGCTCGCCCGCCTTTTTCTTCCACGAGCCTATAAGGCAGCTCTCAACGGATATGCCTGCCTTGGGCATCAGTACAGTTTCAGCCATTTCTGCCTCCATTGCGGCCCTCCGGCCGCCACAAAATCTATACGAAAAACAACTCCCCGCAGCCCCCGGAGCGCATTGCCATCATGACACCTCGGGCAGCGGCCCCGCATTGGCGAGCAGGTAATCCTCTGCCTCCTTGTTCCATAGGCCGCCTGTGGCCGCGCAGATCCTGTGCAGCCCGGCGAAAAGCGCGTCGTCCCTGCCTTTCTCCTCGAAATCCTCTATGGCGGTCAGCGGCAGCGAAATATGGTTGTAAATCAGCTTTTTGCCGCCCGCAATCCCAGGAAGGTTGAGGATGGCGTCTTTCGCGCTGTCAAGGCCGCCGACATGCGTCACGAGGATGGCGGGGTGCAGCAGCTCGCGGGACGCCATGTCCAGCGCTTCCTTCATATCGCTGGTATTGCCGCCGGATGTCCCTGTAATGTGCGTCGCGTTATAGTGGACGTCATAGAAGTTATATCTGGCGGAAAACTGCTCGTCGGACGGGCCGGCGAAGAAATTCAGGCAGCCGTCGTAGGCGAGTATGGCGTCGGCCTGCTCCACGACCTGCGATACAGGCGCGAACACGAATACGTCGCTGAACCCATTGCCGCCGGTGAGGGCGAGCAGATCCTTCACAACATCGCTGCTTCCGGAAGTATTCATGTATATGAGCTCCACCCCCAATTGGCGCGCCCTGTCCACGGGCAGCAGCCGCGCCGCCCGTTCGAGCCGCTCATCGTTGATATCGGTGACGACCAGCCTTTTCGGCTGCCGCCCCCTATGCAGCACATAGTCTATCATGGCCAGCCCCATAGGCCCGGCGCCCGCGAGCATTGCCATCGCGCCGCCCTCCACAGGGTCCATGATGTGCCGGTATTCGCCCTGGATGGTATGGTAATTTGCATGGACCGCGCCGACCACGCAGGACAGCGGCTCTATCAGCGAGCCGTAGAAGAATGCGTCGCCGCTGTAGGGGATGATGTAGTCGCCCAGGGCCACGCAGGACGGGATGATGCCGTATGTCATATTGCCGCCCATATTTTGGAAGCTGTAGCCGATGGCGTCGTAGGTCCCCTTCATGGCGGTCTGCACTATGAAACGCTGGCCCGGTTGATAGCGCCCCTTCAGGCCGGCGCCCACCTCCACAATCTCGCCGCAGAATTCGTGCCCGAGCACGGTGGGCCGTGCCGCAACGTCGTCCGGGACGCGTTTGTGATCGGCGCCCCGCACCGCTGCCTTGTAGGAAGACATGCAGATGCTGTCCGTGACGAGCCTGACAAGCAGTTCGTCGTCCTGTATGGGCGGCAGCTCGAATGTCTCAAGCCGCAGATCGTTTTTGCCGTAAAGCCGCAACGCTGTCGTTTTCATGACTGCCTCCATCGCGGCCCTCCGGCCGCCATAAATCTAATGTGAAATAACGTTTAATTATCTTCCGGCCGAAATCATGGCATCTTTGCGGATGGTTTGCCGCCCTGCTTCGTTGCGAAGCCCGCCGAATCTCCGGGTCCGCTTGCGTTCTGCTTCGCGGCCCCGCCCCGCGGCTGGTTTGCCGCACTGCTTCGTTGCGAAGCCTCGCCGAAGCTCCGGGTCCGCTTGCGTCCTGCTTCGCGGCCCCGCCCCGCCGCCTATATCTGCCCGCGGCCTAGCTTTGCGAAATATCCGATCCGCCCTTCCAGGCCCGGCCATGCCTTTATGGTTTCGGGGCTGAACATGCCATGCGGCGCGTCGGTCAGCCTGCCCGTTTTGTCCGCCCGCCCTTGTGAGGCACCGGCTTGGGCACCTGGTGTGCCCGCCGGCTGGCCTGGTGCATCTGGCTGTATGCGCGAGGCGGCCTTCTCGTGCCCGATGAGGGCCCAGGCGGAGTCCGCCAGGTGCCGGAAGGCCGGCTTCGCCAGCATTTCGCATACGAAGGGCTGGAACGGGGCGTTTATGTCCTCGCCGGATATCTGGAACAGCCCGGCCGCCCCGGCAAGCCGCATGATACGCTCCAGCTGCCCGGCGGAATTGCGGGCCGGCATATAGGTGACGGCGTTGAAGCCCTCGCGGGCGAGCCAGGCTATCAGCTCGTCCAGATACCCGTCCTCAAAACAGGCGCTCGTCTTGTCGCCGGTGACGCTGTCCGCCACGTCCCCCAGGTAGGGGTAGGCGGATATGGCGCCGATGGCGCTGGCGAATTCAAGGAACTCAAAGGCGTCAGGGCATTCGGCGCCCGCGTCGATGTAGAATCTCCCGACTAGATGCGCTTTAAGCGTCCCAAGCATGCGGTATTCATACAGCGGATCGCCGGCGTCCAAAAGCGCGGCCGCCGCATTGGCGCCTAAGGGCAGGGCGAGCTGTTTCGATATGAAATCGAGGCAGCCTCTGCCCCTGCCGAATGCCTTTACGATCTGGCGGGCCAGGGCGAAGAGTATATGGCGTTCGGTGATCACGCCGCCGCCCTGGGCCTGGGAGATCGCCGCCACGTCGCCCTCGAAGCTGAGCCGGAGCCCCGTCCCGGACAGAAGCCCGTTGAGGCGCTCGGTCATGAGCTGGCTGCGCAGCCGGCGGCTTTCACGGTATGGGCGAAGCCATTCCTGCGCCTTGCCGATGTTATGGTGCGGTATGCCGTGGCAGGCCATATAGGCGACGGAATCCTGATCAGGGTTGTTTATGCGCCTGCCGGCAAAGGGCGTGCGGCCCATATCCACCCGGCATTCGAAGCCCACTGTGGCGCCTATGCCGACGATCCCGCAGGCTTCGAGGAATTCATGCGCCCCGGCCACGCTGTCGTGATCCATGATGCCGACGGTCGTCAGGCCGTTGAGCTTGGCCGCGTAGGCCGCTGCTGTGGGCGAATAAGGCGAAAAGGAATATATGCTGTGAATATGGTTGTTCACAAATTCGGCCGCCGCCCCGCCGCTGCTGCCCTGCGCGCTGTGCGCAGCAGCGCCGCCCATGCTGTCCTGTGCGCTGTGCGCCGCAGCGCCGCCCATGCCGTCCTGTGCGCCCTGCGCCGAAACTGCGCGCCTCAGCGCTTCAAGCCGCCCCTCGGCACTGCCCTGCGAGAATTCGAGGGCTATACGGTAGTTTTCTTCATAGCTCTTCATGCCTGCCTCCATTTATATGTGCGGGCGCTTCCGCCATATAGCGGGCTCTTCCCGGCCAAGCCTCCGTTTTCTGGCGCTTTCGCTCTCTGCTGGCCGCTGCCCGCCACGCGCCTCCGCCCGCCACGCGCTTTAGCTTGCCTAACGTTTCCGCCCGCAGC
>JAIRSA010000047.1 GCA_031255695.1 Eubacteriales Family XIII. Incertae Sedis bacterium
CTCGGTGCGGGAGCGGTGCGCCGCATGGTGTACTGCCTTATGAGGGCGATCCCGGCAGAGTGGATCTTCAGGCGGCTTGATGGCCTGGCACACATGGCTGCCGGAAGGCCGACGCGCTATGTCAGGATACTCACATTCCCGACGCCGAGAGGCAGGCCTTTCGGATATCGCAGGGAGTGGTATGAAGACACCGCCGATATTGAGTTCGAAGGGATGCTGTTCCCTGGCCCACGGGATTGGGACGGCTATCTGAGCTATAAATTCGGGGACTATATGACCCTGCCGCCGCCAGGGCAGCGGCATTGGCACCCGGTATCTAAATTCAGGCTGCCGGCGGGCATGTAGGGCGTACGTGAGAGTATGTGGATAGATGAACAAATAATAGAAAGGGATAAATTATGGAATCTGCAAGGGAAAGCAGGCAAAGGGTGTTGATGTTCGGGGCTGGCAACTTTGGGCAAAGGTATATAGAGCATAATTCAGGAACTGCTGATATAGTGGGTGCAATAGACAACGACTGCGATCTGCATGGCTTAAAGCTGTTCGGCAGGATACCAGTGTATCCGGTGGAGGCGGCGAGGGGGCTTGCGTGGGACAGGATCGTGGTATGCAACAATTCTGGCGATATAGTACGGGCGGAAATCCATGAACAGCTGACGGGGATGGGCGTGCCTGAGGGCATGATAAATTTCTACCCGGAAGAGCATATGCCCGAATGGATTGATCAAAGGCGCGGCTTTTTCAGGGATTTTTCGTGCTATGCAAGTCTAAACACCATAGACGGCGCGGTGGCTGAATGCGGGGTGTTTTCAGGGGAGACGGCAAAATTCCTTAACCTATATTTCCGCGAAAGGCGGCTCTACCTTTTTGACAGCTTCGAGGGATTCTCAGAGGAGGACATAAACTCCGAGCGGGCGTTCGAAGACGAGGCTTTCTTAGCTGGGCCGCTCAACAAGGTAGGCATGTTGAGGCAGCCGTCAGTAAAAGTCGTCATGGACAAGATAATGTTTCCGGACAATGTCGTAATCAAGAAGGGCTGGGTGCCAGACAGCTTCGAAGGGGTTGATGACGTGTTCTGCTTCGTGAACCTCGATATGGATCTGTACGCGCCTATGCTGGCCGCGCTGCTGTTTTTCTGGCCGCGCATGAGCCAAGGCGGCATCATCCTGCTACATGACTATTTCCATCCCGAACTGCCTGGGGTGAAGAGGGCTGTGGATGCCTTTGAGGCAGAGTGCGGGGCGGTGTGCAAGTTCCCCATAGGCGACGGCTGCAGCCTAGGGATTGTGAAACCCTGACACAGGGCTTCACGCATGAACCCCGAATGCCTTGGATTTTCAAGGTGTTCGGGGTTTGCTGCCTTGCGAGGATGTGTAGTGTAATTCGGTATTTTGGTTTGCGTCGTAGCCCCGCTAATGCTGCGTCATGCCTTCCGACAGGCACTGGACCTTTTCGATGGAAAGGTCGGTGTACTTCGCTACGAGCTCCGGCTCCATCCCTTTCGGCAGTAGGTGGGTGGCGATAGATTCCAAGCCTTCCGCCCAGCCTTCCGCCCAGCCTTCTTCAAAGCCTTCTTCAAAGCCTTCCTCCCGCCAGATCGCCTTGGCGTCGTCCATGTTGAATTCAGTGAATATCATATTGTTGACCTCCGATCCATGTTGCTCCAGGAAATCCGTCATGATCCCGTTTTCCATGCAGTGCCGCACGGCTTCCCTGATGGCCTCCTCCAGCCTCATCCCGCTGGCTTTGTTCCCCTTGACCCTCGCTATGAAGGCGGCGTAGTCGCTCAGCGACCTGCTCTTCCTTCTGTATGGCTATATAATACGCCAATGGCGGCGCGGATTCAACAGGAATTTTCGGCGGGGCTGATTGAAAAGATGGGTTTGGCACGGAATACGAAATACATCAGATGATAGCTATACGGCAGCTTGCGCGGCCGCCGCTCGGCACGAGGGGTGGCTTTTCTTATTGGCATTCAGTCAATATTATGATAAAATTAGGAAAATACTGATTTCCAATTATCATGATAATGGCTTGCACGAGAATAGGTTGCATGAGGCGAGGTGGAAAATAATGGGACTGTTTCGGAACGGCGCGGTATGGGTCAGGGGTGATTTCCATCTGCATACTAGGGCGGATCGTGAATTTGTGTATGACGGAAGCGACAATTCATATCTAGCGGAATATGTGGCTGCCTTGGAGGCGGCAGACATACGTGTAGGCGTCGTCTCCAACCACAACAAATTTGATTTTGAAGAGTTCAAGGCATTGCGGAAGGCGGCGAAAAAAAAGGACATATTTCTGTTGCCAGGGGTCGAGCTGTCCGTGAACGACGGGGCAAATGGGATCCATACCATCATTGTGTTTTCTGATGAATGGCTGGAAAATGGGCAGGACTATATCAGCCAATTTTTACATACAGCGTTTGAGGGCAAGATGCCCCAGGATTATGAAAATGAAAATGGCAGATGCGGGTTTGGGCTTAATGATACTATCAAGAAGCTTGAAGCGTATACGGGCAAAGATTTTTTCCTTGTTTTCGCCCATGTGGAACAAGGCGGCGGTCTGTGGAATGAGCTGGACGGAGGCCGGCTGCTTGAGCTTGGGCAATCGGCCCCATTCAGGCGCAGGGCGCTCGGATTCCAAAAAGTCCGCACATATGATTCGAAGGGGAAGTCCCAGAAAAGCGTGAAAGGATGGCTGAAAGACGCATATCCGGCAGAGCTTGAAGGCAGCGATCCAAAAGCGGCAGGGCAGATCGGCAAGGGGAAGGCGTGTTACCTCAAGCTAGGGGCCTTTACATTTGAGGCGGTCAAATTCGCGCTCATCGATCATGAGGCCCGTGTCCGCCTGGAAAGCATACCTCAATGTGGGCATTCATATATCAGGCAGATCAGCTTTGAGGGCGGGACGCTGGATGGGCGGCAGATCTGTTTCTCGCCAGAGCTCAACACCTTCATAGGCATACGCGGCAGCGGGAAATCATCCGTGCTTGAAGCCATGCGTTATGCGCTAGGCATTCGCATCGATGATGGGGACGCAGACAAGGGCTATAAGGAGAAACTTGTGGAGCGGACGCTTGGCAGCGGCGGCAAGGTTGTAGTCGATGCAGTAGATCGGCATGGGCAGCCATATGCCATCCAGCGCATTTGGAAGGAAAACCCCAATGTCCTATTTGGCGGAAGGCTCCAGCAGGGCGTGTCGATACGTGAGACTGTCCTGCATAAACCTCTGTTTTTCGGGCAAAAGGAGCTTGCCGCCGCTAAAAACTCGGAGAAGGATCTGATCGAAAAGCTGCTAGGGACCAAGTGCGACGCTGTCCGCAGGGAAATCAGCCGGCAGAAGGCGGCAGTGACAGAGGCGGCAGACAAGCTGGCCAAGGCAGAGAATGTCGGCGAGCTTATTGAAGAGCAGAAAAAGATAAAGCAAGACGCATTGTTCCGCTTAAATTTCTACAAGGAGCACAACCTGGAGGAAAAACTGCGGAAGCGCCTCGGCTTCGCGGACGACATGCGCAGAGCCGAGAAAGGCATCGCCATCGTGGATGCGTTTGCCAGCGATCTCAGGGGGCTTATTGCGGCGCACGAGGACGAGCTGCGCAATTTTGGGGGCTATACGTCGGCCAACAATGTGGAGTTATTTGGGCGTTTCGACGGGCAGTTCGCCAAGGCGGTCGATAGCATCGAAACAATCAAGGGGGAGTTGGGGCGGCTCGAAGCGGTACGCACTGCTTTGAACGCCGAGCTTGGAATCCTTGAAACAGAAAGGGGCAAGTTGTCGGATGAATTTGCGGCGGCAGAGCGGAAGCTCTCGGAGGAGCTAAGCGCCGCTGACGGGAAAAATATCAGCTCAGATGAATTTTTGGCATTGAAAAGCAAAATCGCCCAGGCGGATGCATTGTTGGGCAACCTTTCAAAAACCGACGCGCAAAAGGGCTTGCTGCGGCAAGGCCTGAACAATGAACTGCAGAGGCTGAATGAACTGTGGCATGAGGAGTTTAAGATAATAAAAGGCGAGCTGGACAAGGTTTCCGAAAAAAATGCCGCATTGAAATTTTCCGTCGCTTTCAAGGAGGGCAAGCTTGAGTTTGTGGACTATTTCGCGGCAATCTTTAAGGGGAGCGGCATCCGCGCGACTGTTTTTCAAAGGCTTGCAGAGGATTATCAGGATTTCGCCGCCATATACAATGACTTTGAGAATGCAAAGGCGCTAGTAGGCGGCAGTTTGGGCGCATTCGCCGATTTTTTCGAAAAAAACCTGAAAGCGCTGCTTACGTATCAGACGCCGAACAAGTTTGAGATAACATATAGGGGCGTGGCGCTGGAACGCCATTCTTTGGGGCAGCGGGCGTCTGCGCTCATCCTGTTTGTGTTGGGGCAAAGGGAGAACGATGTGATCATTATAGACCAACCTGAGGACGATCTCGACAACCAAACGATTTACTTGGATGTGATAAAGTTGATCTTGGAGCTAAAGCCTGAGGCCCAGTTTATTTTTGCGACACATAATCCGAACATCCCTGTGCTGGGGGACGCTGAACAGATCCACGCCTGCTCATCTGAGAATGGGAAGATCGCCGTACAAAGCGGCGGGCTTGACGATCCGGGCCAGCAGAAAATGGTCGTGGACATCATGGAAGGCGGCAAGGAGGCTTTTGACCGCAGAAAGGAAATATATCAGATATGGACATAGTAGAACTGCTGGGCATGTTGGGGCGCGGCGAGGACAGCCGCTGCCAGTTCAAGCGGAACGTGCACAATGCCGATTCGCTGGCTGCCGACATGGCGGCTTTCAGCAATGGCGAAGGCGGCAGGATAATCATCGGCGTGAACGACGACGGTTCCATAGCTGGCCTGGATGGCGATGATGTCAGGCGCCTGAACCAGCTCATATCCAATGCAGCCAGCCAATGTGTGCAGCCGCCCGTCAATCCGACTACCCAGAATCTTAATACGGATCATGGCCTGGTGATGGTGCTGGAGGTGATTTCCGGCCTCAACAAACCATATCAGGACAAAAATGGAGTGTTTTGGGTGAAGAACGGCGCGGATAGGCGCAAGGCAAGCTCGCGCGAGGAAATTCAGCGCATGTTCCAAATGGGAAACCTTATCCACGCCGATGAGCTTCCGGTCCAAGGCGCCACAGCCGCCGATCTGGATATGGGATATTTCAGCTTTTTTTTCCAGAAACGCTTTGGGGCGGCGCTTGAGAGCCAGGGGCTGCCGCTGCAGGGCATCCTTAGGAACATGAATCTGCTGAAGGGCGATTTTTTGAATGTGGCGGCCGTGCTGCTTTTCGCGGAGTCGCCGCAATACAAGCTGCCTGCATTCATTGTCAAAGCGGGCGCTTTTGACGATTATGATCTCAGTACGGAACGATATATAGACAGCCGCGACATCGTAGGCAGGCTGTCCGACGTTTTCAGCCAGACCGTCAGTTTCGTCGCTGCAAATCTCCGCCATGTCCAAGGGGCGCAGGGGGTAAACAGCTTGGGCACGCCGGAAATCCCTCTGGCGGCCATCGAGGAGATTGTCGCGAATGCGCTGATCCACCGCGACTACTTCATTTCGTCGTCTGTACGGGTGTTTGTTTTCCCTGATCGTGTGGAAATCATAAGCCCGGGCCATCTGCCGAATAATCTGACCGTCGAGAACATCAAGTCCGGCAACTCGAATGCGAGGAATGCGGTGCTGGCCTCGTTCGCAAATCATTTGCTTCCATACCGCGGTTATGGTTCGGGGATATCGCGGGCGCTGGCCTGTTATCCTGATATTGATTTTGTCGATGACAGGGATGGCAACATGTTCAAGGCGACAATGAGGCGGCAAGGGGCGCATGTACGCCCTGTTGGGCAGCCCGACGCCGGGGAGTCTGCAGCGGGGCGGCCCGACGCCAAGGAGTCTGCAGCGGGGCGGTCCGACGCTGGAGAGTCTGCGGCGGGGCAGCCCGACGCTGGGGAGTCTGCAGCGGGGCGGTCCGACGCTGGCAGGGAGGGGCTGTGATGGCGCGGATTGGGCTGCGCGGCCGTGCGGGCATGACGATAAAGGCCTCGTCTGGGCTTGAGGAGCTTGGGCATGCGGGCCGCATGTCGACGGTCTTCTTCTATGAGGCCGCCCCAGGCGACCGCCTTACGCTGCTGGACAGCGCGTACCTGTTCAATGTGGCGACCTACGCGCCGGCCGTCGACATCAAGTACATATATACATACGCATACCAGCCGGACGAGAGCTGGACTTCCTACAATGGGGACCTCAGCGGGGACACGTATACGCGTGGGCCCTACGTGTTCTCTGAGCGCGTGTATTTCCGGGTCTGCCTCAAACGCGCGGACGGGGCGGATTTCGGCGCGGGCGACGATATGGGCAGTATACTGGGCTTCGACAGCGCCTTGCGCCGGGGCCGCGTGGCGCCGGGGTGGATCGACAGCGAGGCGGAGGCTGTGGCCGGGCGCGTGCGCGCGGCTATGGAGGAGGGCTCGAAGGTCTTTGGGCTGCTGGCCGACACCCATATGACGGTGAACGGCACATGGGATGATACGGCGGACGCGCTGCGCAGGGTCAGCGGGCGTGTGGCGTTCGACGGCATAATCCATCTGGGCGACTTGACAGACGGCATGGTGACGGCGGAGGCGACGAGGGCCTATGCCGGCAGGATGATAGACGATCTGCGCGGGATGGGCGCGCCGCTCTATGTGGCCGTCGGGAACCACGATACGAACTATTTCGGCGGCAACGCGGAGCCGTTCTCGGAGGATGAGCTGTGCAGCGTCTACCTGGGGCATTCCGACGCGTACACAGCCAGGGCGCCGGGCAAGCCCTACTATTATGCCGACATCGGCGGGCTGCGCCTGATCGTGCTCGACTCATACGACAGGGAGGACGAGATCCGCTATGGCTTCTCGGACGGCTGCGCGGAATGGCTGGAGGCCGTGCTGGCGTCAACGCCACATGATATCCCCATGCTCGTGCTCAGCCATATCACGCCGCTCGCCCCGCTCCAGTTCTGGGCCAGCAGCATACGCAACGGCGACAGGGTATTCGGCCTTATCGAGGGGCACAGCCGCGTTCACGGCAATGTGCTGGGCTACATCAACGGGCACAACCACGCGGACCAGGTCTACAGCGGCGCGTCGTTCCCCATCGTTTCGGTAGGCTGCGCGAAGCTTGAATATTTCGAGGGCAAGAAGCCCGCCGGCTCGACTGCGCCCGCGAGGAAGCCTGGGGACAGGACGCAGGAGCTTTGGGACGTGCTGGTGGTGTCGCCGGGAGGGCGGCTGGACTTCATCCGGTATGGGGCCGGAAGCGACAGGCGGGTGTGCGCCGGGGCACGGCCCACCGTGGCTGGGCAGAAGGGAGTATAATAGTTCATGTATGACTATCTGATCGTGGGCGCGGGATGGTTCGGCGCTGTGTTCGCGCATGAAGCCATGAGGAATGGGGCGAAATGCCTCGTGATCGACAGGCGCCCGCATATAGGGGGCAATTCGTACACTGAGGAGATTGACGGGATACAGACGCATAGGTACGGCCCGCACATATTCCATACGGACGACCGTGGGATCTGGGAGTACGTGGGCCGCTTCGCGGAGTTCAACCGCTTCACCAATGCGCCCATCGCCAATTATCGCGGGCAGATCTATAACCTTCCATTCAATATGAACACTTTCTATCAGCTATGGGGCGTTAGCAGGCCGGAGGAAGCGCGGCGCGCCCTGGAGGGCCGGCGCGAGGCGGCAGGCGGGCAGCCTGCCAGCCTGGAGGCGCAGGCGATCTCGCTGATCGGCCGGGAGGCCTACGAGAAGCTTGTGAAGGGCTATACGGAAAAGCAGTGGGGGCGGCCATGCCACCAGCTTCCGGCATCGATCATCAAAAGGCTGCCTGTGCGCTTCACTTTCGACAACAGCTATTTCAGCGACCGCTTCCAGGGGATCCCCATCGGCGGCTACACGCGGATATTCGGGCAGCTTCTGGATGGCGCGGAGCTGCGCCTGGGGGAGGATTGTTTCAAGGAGCTGAAGGGCAGCGGCATAGCGGGGAAGATCGTATACACCGGCATGATAGACGAGTACTTCGAGTACCGTTTCGGTGCGCTGGAATACCGCTCGCTGCGGTTTGAGCCTGAGGTTTTGGACATGGATGATTTCCAGGGGAACGCCGTCGTCAACTATACGGCGGCGGAGATCCCGTACACGCGGATAATAGAGCATAAGCACTTCGAGCCTGGCGCATGGCGCTCCGGCAAGACGGTAATAACCAGGGAATATCCGATGGAGTGGGTGCCGGGCGCGGAGCCATACTACCCCATCAACGACGGTGCGAACACTGAGCGCTACAAGCTGTACGAGGCCCTTGCAGCCGAGACGCCCGGCGTCATCTTCGGCGGCCGGCTGGGGCGGTATTCCTACTGGGATATGTGGCAGGCCATAGCGGGCGCGCTCGAAGCGGCGGCGCAGGAGGGCCTGCGGTGAGCCGGGCGGGCGCAGAGGGCGCGGCACGGGGCGGCTGCGTTGCGGGCGCAGCGCAGACGCTGTAGACGTGGGATGTAGTCGTGGCAGACGCGGCCGTAGGCGTGAAAGGCGGTACATTTATGGAAATATGGGGACATAGGGGGGCCTGCGGGCATGCCCCTGAGAATACATTGGCGGCGTTTGGGATTGCGGCCGATATGGGGGCAGGCGGCGTGGAGCTGGATGTCCAGATGACTAGGGACGGGGCGCTTGTCGTTATACATGACGAGACGGTGGATCGTGTCAGCAACGGCAGCGGCGCGGTGCGCGATTTCACGCTGGCGGAGCTGAAGCGCCTGAATTTCAACAAGAAGGGCATCACCAAGCCGCTGTTCATGGGGATCCCTACCCTGGGCGAGACGCTGGCGCTGCTCGATGCCGCCGGCTTGGACGTGAATATAGAGCTGAAAAACGGCCTGACTTATTATGAGGGGCTGGAAGAGAAGGTGCTGGACGAGGTGCGTCGCGTCGGGTTCGGGCAGCGCGTTATATATTCGTCGTTCAATCATATTTCGGTGCGCCGGGTAAGGCAGATCGATCCGGGGGCCGAGACCGCGCTGCTGTTTGGCGGGGGGATCATCGTATGCCCTGAGGCGGTGGCGGCCTGCGGCGCGGCAGCTGCGCACGCGGATATGCGGACGCTGGCCTATCCGGGCTTCGCGCAGGCATACCGCGAGAGCGGCGTCGCCCTGCGTGTATGGGGCGCCAATACGGAGGAACATTTCGCGCTTTGCCGCAGCGCAGGGGCTGTGGCGCTGATCACGGACTATCCGGACAGGGCAGTGGGATTTTTCAGATAGCAATCTGGGCGGGGCCTTATCCAAGCCCGCCGCCGTTCTGCTAGGCGCAGCGGTAAATTCCATCCACGCCCGGTGAACTCCTGCCCGCTAAAGCGGGGGGAGTTCTCGAATGGCGTCTTCCGGTGTTTGCAGAGGGCTGTCTGTTATTGATTTTCGCGGAACAATTTGCAAACTGGCGCGATATGCGGTATAATCTAGGTACGCGAAAAGGAGAACGGCAGAATGAACATTTTACTTACGAACGACGACGGGATAGATGCCCTGGGGCTGCTGCGCCTTGCGGAGGCGCTGCGCGGGGTGGCTGATATATATGTATGCGCCCCGCGTGAGCAGAAGAGCGCGACCGGGCATGGGATCACGGTGATCAAGAGGCTGGATTTCAGGGAGGTTGAGTACCCTGGGGCGGCCAGGGCCATTGAGATAGATGGCACGCCGGCGGATTGCGTGAAGGTGGGGCTCTACCGCCTCAAGCAGGACGGCATTTTCATAGACAAGGTGTTTTCCGGCATAAACCATGGCAGCAATCTGGGGACGGACACGCTGTATTCCGGCACGGTAGGCGGCGCCATGGAGGGCGCCCTGAACATGAAGCCTTCTGTGGCCGTGTCGGTGGACGCGCGCTGCCC